>QKCK01000316.1 GCA_003245695.1 Bacteroidota bacterium
GATACCACAGAATGCATCTCTTGTCCAATCTCAATATTATTGAACCCATATATACGCAAGATCTCTTCAATAATGTCTGCTTCACGTGTAACATCAACTCTGTAAGGAGGTACTTCAACTCTCATCCCGGTTTGGTTCTCCTGTAATATTTTAATTTCCAGGCTACTGAGTATCTTTCTGACAGTTACAGGAGCTATCTCTTTACCAATAAGCCGGTCAATATTTCTGAATGTTATATCAACCTCTGCTCTCTTAACCTCATTGGGATAGACATCAATAATGTCTCCGTCGATATCTCCTCCGGCAAGCTCTTGTATCAGCAAAGCGGCTCTTTTCAGAGCAAAGACGGTTACCTCCGGGTCAGAACCTCTTTCAAACCTGTATGATGCGTCTGTATGAAGGTCGTGCCGGCGTGAGCTTTTCCTTATTGAGACAGGGTTAAAACATGCACTCTCGAGGAAGACATTCTGTGTTGCCGGTTTAATACCTGAGGTAATCCCTCCAAAGACACCGGCAAGGCACATAGGTTCTTCTTCATTGCATATCATCAGGTCGGCAGAAGAGAGTTCTCTCTCCATGCTGTCAAGAGTAACAAACCGGGTCTTTTCAGGAACAGTTTTTACTATTACCCTGTTACCTTTAATTGCATCTGCATCAAAGGCATGAAGAGGCTGACCCAACTCGTGTAAGATGAAGTTGGTAATATCAACCACATTGTTTATTGGTGAAAGGCCGATGGCTTCAAGCTTGTTTTTCAACCACTTTGGAGACTCACTTACCTGTATGTTACGTATTGTCAGACCTGTATACCTGGCGCATTTATCAGGCGATTCAACAGTTATCTGAATGGGATTGACCGCTTTGCCGGCTTTAAAGGCACTGACATCAGGTAGTGAAACAGTTGTTGGTTTCTGCAGGTTGAAGAAAGCTGCAAGATCGCGCGCAACGCCATAATGTGATCCACAGTCAATACGGTTGGGTGTCAGACCTATACCAAAGACAATATCTCTGGTGACGCTGAAATAGTCAGCGGCCGGCATCCCCGGTTTTACTGATTCATTAATCACAAGAATTCCATCATGTGAGCTTCCTATTCCCAATTCGTCTTCAGCACATATCATACCCTCCGATTGCTGGCCACGTATCTTTGAGCGTTTTATTTCAAACTGTTCATTTCCTTTATATACAACAGCACCTTCCAGGGCTACAACCACTGTCTGACCGGCCTTAACATTTGGCGCTCCGCATACAATGTTAAGGGGGCTGGCACCTCCCGCGTCAACGGTGGTTATACTTAGTCTGTCAGCATCAGGATGCTTGCTGCATGTAAGGACTTTTCCGATAACAAAGCCCCTCATTCCTCCCTTAACCGATTCCCACTCTTCAATGCCCTCAACTTCAAGACCTATACTCGTTAGTATTGTTGACAGTTCACTTACCTCAGTATCAATCCTGAGATAATCCTTAAGCCAGTTGTAAGAAATATTCATGGAAAATGCGTTTTCAATTTTATGTGAATTGCAAAAGTAATCAATTTAAAAATCGGTTCGATGAAGTATGGCTATATTCTTTAGTCTTCGCAAATGACTATATTTGCATTACCAATAGGAAAATAATGAAGGTAGAAGAAAAGGACAAGTTAATTCTGATTACTAATGATGATGGTCTTTATGCTGAGGGCTTAAGGATCCTTGCCAGGGTGATGGAAGAGTTTGGCAAAGTGGTAATAATTTCAGCCACGGAGAGTCGCAGTGGAATGTCTCAGGCTTTGACAGTTAAAGAACCCCTGCGGGTGAAGCTGCTTGAAGAGACAGAAAAAAGAAGAATATATGCATGCAGTGGGACACCTACTGATGGAGTTAAACTTGCTAATAACCAACTACTTGAGCGAAAGCCCGATCTGTTGGTTTCTGGAATTAACCACGGCTCAAATGCCTCAGTGAGTGTACTATACTCTGGCACTATGGCAGCTGCTCTGGAGGGTTGTCTTTATGGCATTACTTCGGTTGGATTTTCTCTTAACAGCTTCTCTCCATCAGCTGATTTTACTGTATGTGAAGAATATATAAGGCGTGTAGTCAGGATGGTTCTGGATAATCCTCTGCCTCAGGGCGTATGCCTGAATGTCAATATACCTGCTGTAGCACATGAAGAGATAAAAGGTATGATGGTTTGCAGACAGGCAATGGGTAACTGGAAAGAAGAATTCGAAAAGAGAAAAGATCCAATGGGTAAAACCTATTACTGGCTTACGGGTTTCTTTGACAACAGTGAGCCTGATGCAAATGATACAGACGAATGGGCCCTGGCAAATGGCTTCGTTTCGGTGGTACCCATCTCCGCTGATATGACTGCCTATAAATTCATAGATGAAATACGGGAAAAATTCTGAACATGGATATCAGACAGAAACTAAACCATCCTCTTGCCGGTATTGCCGGCGGTTTTGTCCTTCCACTGATGACAACTTTTATTTTTTATCTTGCTACCTCACAGGGCATGACCATTCCGGAGTATTTCAGGCATGCATTGCTAATTGGCAACCTTACCCGCGTAATGAGTGTGGCTGTTTTTTCTAACATTATTATCTTTCTTGTCTTCAATAAGTTCGACATGCTCCGTGCTTCAAAGGGCGTGCTTGGTATTACAATTGTTTGGGCATTGATGGTCTTTGCAATAAAATTATTCTGAGATGAAGTATTTCATACTTTCAGGAGAGCCCTCCGGTGATTTACACGGATCAAATCTGGTGACCAGTCTCCTGCAGGCAGACCCTTCAGCTGATATAGTTTGCTGGGGAGGTGACCTTATGACGGCTGCCGGAGCAAAGCTGCTAAAACATTACCACGACCTTGCATTTATGGGCGCATGGGAGGTGCTGGTACACTTTAAAACAATAAAAAAGAACTTTAAGCTCTGCAGAAACCAGATAGAATCATTTAACCCTGATGTGGTAATACTCATTGATTACCCTGGTTTTAATCTCAGAATAGCAAGGTATACACATAAACTGGGTATAAGAACATTCTATTATATCTCTCCAAAGGTGTGGGCGTGGAAAGAATCCAGAGTAAAAACAATAAAGAGGTATATTGAACGGCTTTATATCATATTCCCATTTGAGATAGAGTTTTACAGGAATCACAATTATACTGCCCACTATTTTGGCAATCCACTGATCGATGAGATTGAGAACAGGAAAAAGAATCTGCCTGCGAAAAGTGCTGTTATTGAAGATCTTGGACTGGATGACAGACCTGTGATTGCTCTTCTGAGCGGAAGCCGTCAACAGGAAGTTGGCCGGATTCTTCCGGAGATGATAAAGATAATAGATGACTTCCCTGATTACCAGTTTGTTGTGACAGCTGTGAATCACCTTCCTGAAAAGTTCTATTTGGATATTATTGGAGATCTCCCCGTAAAGATAGTTACCGGAAAGACTTATGAGGTTCTTTCAATAGCTGAAGCTGCCCTGGTCACAAGTGGTACAGCTACTCTGGAGACAGCCCTCTTCAGAGTTCCCCAGGTAGTGTGTTATAAAACAAGTGCCATTACCTATTTTCTGGCTGACCTGCTTGTTAAGGTTGAGCTGATTTCACTGGTCAACCTTATAGTCGAGAGAGAGATAGTCAGAGAGTTGGTTCAGAAAGAATTGACCAGGGAGAATCTAAAATCTGAACTGTCATCAATACTGGTTTCCGGAGCTAACCATTCACAAATGATGGAGAATTATTCAATGCTGATGTCACTCATGGGAGGGCCGGGTGCATCATCACGGATTGCTGATGATATAGTATTTAACTTAAGAAAGTAAACACTGATGACTCACTGGTACCTG
>QKCK01000236.1 GCA_003245695.1 Bacteroidota bacterium
GAATAGGGAAACATTGAAAAGGGTATTGCGGTATAAAGTATTGAGAAGAATGTGTGTGCCAGGGAGTCAAAAGGCTTATCTGTCTTTCTGTATAACTCAATAACCATTATCACTGACATGATGGGTATCAATATCAGGTAGCTTTCACGTGGCAGCATTTGCATTGCAACCAGTGTAGATATAAAATAGACCAGGAAACCGGTGATGATGCCTGTTATAACCTGTGGTTTTGTTCCGGTGCTTCTGACCATTGTGTAGTACTCCTTCTGCGTACCTGCAAGCATAACAGCTCCGACGATGAAGAATGACACAGGATGAAACCATAACCCCCCAAGAACAAAAATCACAATGAAAGCACCGGTAATTGTACGGCGTATAAGATTATTCACGATATGATCTCTTTAAGTGTTTGTTTTGCAACGATGACGAAATCGCGATGTACAAAAAGATCCAGTTCTCCTATTTTATACATACTGTCACGCCTGTCAATGACCACGGCATCAATGTCAGCTCCTTCCAGAATATCAACAGCCATCTGGCATCTTACCTCATCACTGAAGCTTGCTATTATTACCCATTCCTCTTCCATGGCGGAGCTCTCTGATGTTACTCCTGCTTTTCAGAGTTTTCCTTAGCCTCCTCCACGGTTGCCTCTCCTTTTCTTTTGCCAAATATGCGTTCGAGGTCTTCACTGAAGATCACCTCCTTCTCCAGAAGCTGTTCAGCTAGCTGTTTCAATCCATCAATATTTGCAGATATGACATCCTTGGCTTTCAGATATGATTCTTCGATAAGCTTTTTAACCTCACTATCAATGAGTTCTGCTGTCTTTTCGCTGTAAGGCTTTGTAAAGCCAAACTCTGACTGTCCTGTTGAGTCATAGAAACTCAGGTTTCCAACCTCCTCGCTCATGCCAAAGTATGAGACCATGGCATAAGCCTGTTTTGTGACTTTCTCAAGATCACTTAAAGCACCGGTTGATATCTTTCCGAATATTATCTCCTCCGAGGCTCTTCCGCCGAGGGCGTGTGCCATCTCATCAAGTAGATGATCACGTGTAGATATCTGTCTCTCCTCCGGGAGGTACCATGCTGCACCCAGGGCTTTGCCACGCGGGATGATTGTAACCTTCAACAGGGGACTGGCATGTTCAAGTAACCATGAAACCGTAGCATGACCAGCCTCATGAAAGGCAATGGTCTTCTTCTCCTCCATGGAGATAATCATGTTTTTCTTCTCGAGTCCTCCAATAATACGGTCTATCGCATCCAGAAAATCCTGTTTCTCAACTGAGGTTTTGTTACGGCGTGCAGCAATGAGTGCTGCCTCATTGCACACATTAGCTATGTCTGCGCCTGAGAATCCTGGTGTCTGCTTTGCAAGAAAAGCTATATCAAAATCCTTCTCCAGTTTTATTGGTCTGAGGTGAACCCTGAAAATAGCCTCCCTCTCTTTCAGGTCAGGGAGTTCAACGCTTATCTGCCTGTCAAAACGACCAGCCCTCAGCAATGCCTTATCAAGTATGTCGGCCCTGTTGGTAGCGGCCAGTATTATTACTCCGCTGTTTGTGCCAAAGCCATCCATTTCAGTCAGCAACTGGTTAAGAGTATTTTCTCTCTCATCATTTGCTCCGTAGTTAGGATTGCGACCGCGGGCACGCCCAACAGCATCTATCTCATCAATGAAAACTATACACGGAGCCTTCTCCTTTGCCTGACGGAATAGGTCACGTACCCTTGAGGCACCTACACCTACAAACATCTCTACAAAGTCCGACCCAGAGATAGAGAAGAATGGCACATTCGCTTCTCCAGCCACAGCTTTTGCAAGTAGTGTCTTTCCTGTTCCCGGAGGCCCTACAAGTAATGCACCCTTAGGTATCTTACCTCCCAGTGAAGTATATTTCTTGGGATTCTTAAGAAAGTCAACTATCTCCATAACCTCGGTCTTGGCCTCCTCCAGACCGGCCACATCACTGAAGTTTACCTTTACATGAGTGTCTTTATCAAAGACCTGTGCCCTTGACTTGCCTACACTGAATATGTTTCCACCTCCGGCACCTCCTCCTGAGGTCATCCTCCGCATAAGAAAGATATACAAACCGATTATTACAATGAATGGAATCATCCAGCCCAGCAACGGTCCGAGATAATCTTTCTGAGTAATAAACTCAGCTGAGAACATCTCATCTTCCTTGTATCCGGCTTTTATCTGTGTATTCTTCAGAAATTCAACAAATAACTCAACAGTACTCAGATTGTGCTTATACTGAGGCTTCTCTGGTTGAAATGCATTTTTCTTCTTGTTTGCAAAATCAGGATAACGTCCGCTCTTAAGCGAGTCTTTCTTTATGTATATTTCTGCATAATCCTTGTTCACCACCACTATCTTCTCGATATCATGGTGTATTATCATCTCTTCTATATCCCTCTGGTTGGCTTTCTTCACATCATTCCCTGATAAGAAGAGCTGGAAGCCAATGACCGTCAGAATAAGAACTACAAAGATCCAGCTAGTGTTAAATCTTGGCTTGGGATTCTTGTCAGTCTTGTTTTCTTTATTGTTCTCCTGGTTGTCTGCCATATATTAAATACCTTTCTTTTCTTGTATATCCTCATATTGAGTCACCACTCCGTCTGCCCAAAGTGACTCCAGGTTATAAAAGCCTCTGTATTCTTCCTGAAAGATGTGCACAATGATGTCACCATAATCAATCAGTACCCAGAAACAGTTCTCAGTGCCTTCAATATGGGAGGGCTTTCTCCCTGTCTCCTTCCTGACTACATCTTCTACCGACCATGCAAGGGAATCGACTTGTGTTGTTGATGGCGCATGACATATTACAAAATAATCACACACACGGTTTTCAAGTTTTCTCAGATCCAGAAGTGTTACTTTTTTCCCTTTTTTTTCAAATAACCCTTTTATTATGCTTTCTGTGGCTGATGTCTCTTCCCTGGTAGCTTTTCTCATTAATAATCTTTTCAGTATTAAATAGTTCCTTTTACGGCAGCAAAATTACGAACATTTATCCGTATTTTTGCCTCACCCCGTTTCTTTTTACAATTTGAATGCCAATTTGTTCACAACATCATAAAATGAACCTTACAGAGCTGTTTTAACCTTCTAACAAGCTGTTTATTATGATCATAGGAGCCGAAATAATACAATATGAAAATGTGTCATCTACAAACAGCATTGCCAATGAAATGATAAAACAGAGAGTGGCAAAAAACGGCTCTGTTGTCACTGCACAATGGCAGGATGCCGGAAGAGGTCAAAAAGGAAATACTTGGGAGAGCGAGAAAGGTATGAACTTGTTAATGAGCATTATACTATTCCCTGAATCAATAAAACCTGACAGGCAATTTGACCTTTCCAAGGTTATTTCCCTCGGTGTTTTTGATACACTGACTACTAAAACCAGTGATGTGTCAATAAAGTGGCCAAATGACATTTATGTCAGACGTGACAAAATTGCAGGTATTCTTATCGAAAACAGCATCACAGGATCAGCAATCAGCAGTTCTGTTGCCGGTATAGGATTGAATGTCAACCAGGAAAGTTTCAGGAGTGATGCGCCTAATCCGGTCTCACTGAAGATGTTAACCGGAACTCATTACAATATAAATGATATTCTGACAGAGATATGCACTAACATTGACAGACGATACCATTTGCTAATCACCGGCCACAGGCGAAGAGTAGCAAATGACTACCGTAGTGCACTGTTCAGATATGGTGAATGGGCCCTTTACCGCGATGTAAAAGGTGTTTTTACAGGGCGGATTGAAGATATCAGTGATTCAGGTCTCCTGGCTATAAAAAAGAGGAA
>QKCK01000262.1 GCA_003245695.1 Bacteroidota bacterium
TACAGCCTTGAAATGGTTAAAGAACTCCCTGGCCAGAACCCTGAGTACAGTATATGCAGGTATTGCCAGAATCATACCTGGTATCCCTGCAAAACTACCGGCAGCAAGTATAACGACAAATATCTCGAGCGGATGGGCACTGACACTCTTGGAGTAAATAAGAGGCTGGAGTATGTTATTGTCAACCATCTGGGCTACAGCTACAACTATAACCTGGAAAATGATGAGATTTATTATCTGTATATCCACTGCTCCATTCAATTGAGAAGCCAATCCCATCACAACCACAATCGCGCCCCCGATCCATGGTCCCACATAAGGTATAATATTCAGTACGCCCACAATAAGACCCATTACAAGTGCCTGCTGAAATGACATGCCTATTATGGTCATACCTAATGTAACAATCACCAGTACACAGGTGCTCTCGGCTATAATCCCTATAAAATATCTTATCAGAAGCTTCTTTATTGATGTCAGGGCCCGGCTCATATTATCTTCATACTTCTCTGGCATAACTACCATGATTGTCTCATAAAAGAGCCTCTCGTCCTTCAGAAAGAAAAATGCAATAAACGTAATAGAGAACATTGCAATGATTGCGTTGCCTAAGACATTCATCAACGATCCGACAAAATCCTGTATAAAAGAGATATTAAGCACCTCGCTTACACGCTGTGCAGCAAAGTCTATTATCGACATATCATCTGGCAACTCCTTGTTCACTGAACGCAGAAGATCTTCAACCCTCACAAGTTGCTGTTGAGCAAGATTTACGATTGAACGTGCATCTATCTTTGACAGGGTGTCTATCTGCTGCGAAATCACAGGTATAAAAACTGCAAAGAACAGAAACAATAAACCCCATATAAGCAACAAGGTCAGAAGTGCACTCAGGGCCTTTGGAAAATGATGCTTTCTGATATGTATCCTGTTCAAAAGATCAACCACAGGCCTGCCTACAAATGATATTACCCCGGCTATAAGAACATACGCCACAATACTCCTGAAATACCATAATAAAAATATAAGTAACCCAAACCCTATTATCACCAGAAAATTGCGGAGTGTTGTATTCATATAAATCGAATTATCAATGCTTCTTGCATTAATTCACAAGATACAAAAAATCATTTACATCACATCAGACAGCCATTTTTACATATTCCAATGACTCTGCATGTCATTTTGTCGGTGCTATCTGTCCAAAATGTGCCATTATGTCATTTTAATTGAAATGGTATATAAATTGAAATATTGCATATGTAAACAATAAATAAAATAAATAAACAATAAAAAACGGAGGTTATTATGTTACCAATGATTTCAAGCAGGAGCTACAAGCCATTAACACTTCAGGATTTCTTCAATGATGATTTCTTCCCAACACTAACAAAGAGTTCAAACACTCTGCCTGCAGTAAACATAAGGGAAAGTGAAAAAGCTTTTTATCTTGACCTTGCTATTCCGGGTATGGACAGGAAGAATCTTAAGATTGAACTTAAGGATGATACCCTTACCATCTCGTCAGAATACAAGGAGGAAAATGAAGAGAAGAATGAAGGATACAGGAGAAAAGAGTTCAGCTACAGCACTTTCTGCAGAAGCTTCTACCTGCCAGAAAATATTGATTCAGAAAAGATTGAAGCCAGCTACAAGGATGGTGTTCTGGAAATAGAAATTCCAAAGAAGGAAGAAGAGAAGAAAGTGAAAAGCAGGGAGGTTAAAATCTCATAATTGGTTATCTGTCAAAAAAAAAGCCCCGACTGGGGCTTTTTTTTATTCGTTATTAATATCCTTTATCATTTCAAGGGCAAAGCGTTTGCCAAATTCGATAAGTGACTCTTCCTTGTTACTTTCAGCAACGAACTTGAAAGCTGCAGGCTCCTCTATAACTCTTAGCTTAAGTGACTTAAGTATGTCGGAGATTATTTTAGGGGCTTCACCACTCCATCCATAAGAGCCAAATGATCCGGCAGGTTTTCCTTTGTCGCGCAGGGGGCTTATCATAGCTGCCATTTTATAAACTGGCAGTAGAGTATTCTGGTTAATTGTCGGAGAACCTATAAGGATTCCGTCAGCAAGAGTCAGTTTTGAGTCGAGTTCTCCTATATCAGCCATCTCAATATCCATCACATCGACCTTTACACCTTTTACAGAAGAGGCCCCGCCGGCAATTACCCTGGCCATTTTTGCTGTATAGCCATAGGCTGACACATAAGTAATAAGAAGGTTTTTAACAGGGTGATTATTGAGTTCTTCAAGATATTCTGATGCATATTTATATGAAAGGTCAACGGCCTTCTTCCAGTCAGAACGCAGGACTGGACCATGTCCAGGAGCTATCATGCTGATATCAAGTGTACTGATTTTATCTATGGCCTTTAACATGAATTTACTGAAAGGCTTAAGAATGACATCAAAGTAATACCTGAATGAGTCAGAATAGTCTCCGGCAAGATCATCAAACATCTCCTCACTGCAGAAGTGAGCACCAAATGAGTCACAGGTAAACAGAATTTTATCTTCCACCAGATATGTGAACATGGTATCAGGCCAGTGAAGGTTAGGAGCTGAGATAAATTTCAGGGTCTTATTCCCCAGATCAAGTGTATCTCCATCCTTTACAACCAACGATTTAAATGGTTTATTGGCAATATCTGTGAGATATCGTATTGCATTTCCACTACCAACAACAACTGCCTGAGGAGCAATATCAATAAGTCGTCTTATAGCCCCGGAATGGTCAGGTTCAGTATGATTCATGATAATATAATCGAGCTCAGCAGGATCTGTTACTCGCATGAGCTTTTCAATATACACATCGCTGAATGTCTCCTTCGCAAGCTCGACCACGGCCTTTTTACCTCCGTCAATAAAATATGAGTTATAGGTTGTTCCATAGTCAGTTCTCATGACTATATCAAAAACACGTATATCCCAATCAAGGACACCAATCCATTTTACATCGGGTGTCAAATCCAAAATTTTATTATCTGGTTTCATCTTCAGTATTATAATCAATTTTTTTCAAACTCTCCTGTTTGCTCTTATGTTTTAAAAAAGAGGCATATCAATCTCAGTGCCTTCAGGAATAAAGATATCGAAACCCGACCTGAAAATACCAATCATCTTGTTAGCGGCCTGACTAATTGGCTCACCACCATATTAGTCTGTCACATCGTGTCAAGCCATAGCATCGTCTATCTGTCTTTTCAGTATCTCAGTTCCTTCATCTGTCTTAACAACTATAGTACTCCTTTCGTTCAATCATGCTGACCAGCGATGTCATACCACAGTTTTCCTGTCATGATGGCAACAGTCGTACTCTACCGCACCTGATACTCAGCATTGCCTGTATCCGAAACACTATGTCAATATATTTATGTCCCTCCTTATGAGTATCCATCGTAATAAACCTCTCAGCCAAATATTGCTATGTACAGGTATACCAGGGGGAAAGCAATAACCACACTGTCAAAACGATCAAGGAATCCACCGTGCCCGGGCATTATAGATCCGGAGTCTTTAAAACCAAGGCTTCTTTTAAGCATTGATTCAATAAGGTCGCCCATTGTACCGGCTACAGAGATAATAACTGCTATTATCATCCATCCTTTAATGTCAACCACCCCCAGGACATCAGACAACAGACGGGCAATAATGAGAGTAAGCAGCATACCACCGAAAAATCCTTCCCACGACTTCTTTGGGGATATTCTCTCCATCAGCCGATGTTTTCCTATAGCTGATCCAACAAGATAGGCTCCTGTATCATTCGACCACAGGAGCAGGAAAAACCCTATAAGGATACCAGGAGAAAATTCCCATG
>QKCK01000032.1 GCA_003245695.1 Bacteroidota bacterium
CAAGGCATAATTATTCTTTCATGGAAGAGTTTCAAGGATGGGTTTATAAACCCTGTGGATGGCCACAACCTTGGATTTCATGAGATGGCACATGCTCTTAGGTTAATAAATATTGTAGATAATGAGGAGTATGACTTTTATGACAGGGATATAATGTATGATTTTGAATCTGAAGCACACAGGGAGATACTGAGGATTAATCAGCATCCGGGAGAACCCACGATATTCAGGGGGTATTTCATTCCAAATATTGAGGAGTTTTTTGCTGTATCAGTTGAATGCTTCTTTGAAAGGTCTCTCGAGTTCAGAGATTATAACAGACGTCTGTATAATTCTCTTGCCAGAATTCTGAAGGTTGATCCTTTGGTATTATCAGAAAGAGACCAGGTATTAGCCTCTTAATTGAGTTATCAAATATAGTTAAAAGTGAAAAGAAGAAAGGGTCTGAAGAAATGAAAGTGCTATTGATAAATGGCAGTCCGCATAAAAGTGGCTGTACGGCATATGCTCTTCATGAGGCGGAGGCAGAGCTGAATAGGTCAGGCATAGATACTGAATTTATAAATATTGGTACAGCTCCTGTCAGGGGATGCACTGCATGTAAGAAATGTGTTACAACACCTGGCAGGTGCACTTACGATGATGACATTGTTAACACCATCATAGAGAAGTCTTTTCAATGTGATGGTTTAATAGTAGGTTCACCTGTATATTATGCATCGGCTAACGGAGCTCTGACAGCTGTACTTGACCGTGTCTTTTATGCAGGCAGCGGATTCTCATATAAACCTGGGGCCTGTATTGTTTCGGCGAGGAGAGCCGGCACAACTGCAGCTATTGACCAGATAAATAAATATTTCCTGATATCCAATATGCCAGTTGTGGCCTCCCAATACTGGCCTATGGTACATGGCACCAGGGCCGAAGAGGTAAAACAAGACCTGGAAGGTTTGCAGATAGTCAGGACACTTGCCAGAAATATGGCATGGCTTTTAAAATGTATTGATGCAGGCAAGAGTGTAGGAATAAGCAAACCTGAAAAAGAGGAAAAGATCAGAACCAACTTTATCAGGTAGAAGCACCAAAAGCTTTGAAGTTTTTCTTCTTAACAGATATTTGTCATTGCTCTCATATTAAAATCATTTTCCTGCACTATACTATAGCATAAAACAATGATTTGTCAGATTCAAATCATAACTTTGATATAAGAATTCAGATCTCATGAAAGGGGAACATGAGGAAAACGAAAAGCTCAGGGAGCGCATCAGGCAGTTAGAGGCAACACTTGACAGCATAGGTGCCTATGTCTACACCAAAGACGTTGAAGGAAGGTATACCTTTGCCAATAAGAAAGTATGTGACTTTTTTGGCCTTCCGCAGAAAGAGGTGTTAGGTAAAAAGGACGACAGTTTTTTTGATTTAGAAAAATCAAATGAACTGACAAATTATGATAAAAGGGTATTATTGGAAGGAGAGCATATTGAAGCGGAGGAGTCAGATTACATTAAGAAGGAAGATAGAATACGTACCTTTTGGGTAGTAAAGACTCCCATATATGATGAAACCGGTAAAATTACCGGTATGTGCGGGATATCAACTGATATTTCTGAGCGTCTCAGGATGGAAAGAGAGTTAAAGAATTTCAACTCTCTCCTCAACAGCATATTACATAATGCCCCATCAATGATCTTCATGAAAGATTTCAACCTGAAATATACATATGTCAATCATAACTTCACCAGGTTTTTCGGAATGAAGCAGGAAGAGATAATTGGCAAGAGAGATACTGACTTCATGACTCCGGAGATAGCTGCCGGGGTAAATTCAATTGACAGAGAGGTATTGACTACGGGCAAAAAATTATCAGGTGAAGAGATATTGTACGGGGCAAATGGTCTTGCAAGCTATTACTGGTATACAAAGATACCCCTGATAAAAAATGGCGTACCATATGCAATAGTTGGTATATCATATGATGTTACTGACAGAACACTTTTACGCCGTCAGCTGGAAGATCAGAATGAGGAGCTTACCAGCTTACTGGAACAGAAGAATCTATTCCTTGGGACTGTAATGCATGACCTCAGAAACCCGATTGGGGCCATTCTCGGTATTTCAGAGATACTTGAAGAAAAAGTAAGAAGGGATCTGATTGAATTGCCAAAACTTATTTCCGAGGTTAGTTCCGGAATGCTTGATCTTGTCAACAATCTCCTGGATGTGTCAGAGATAGAGAGTGGCAAACTGACGTTACAAAGAAGCATGATAGACTATGTGCGTTTTGTTAACCAAAATATCACAATGAATGAATATCTGGCAAATAAGAAAGATATTCTTATTAAGAAGGAAATAATGGCTGATAAGATGGAAGTCTTTATTGACAAGGGAAAGATAGACCAGGTACTAAATAACCTTATAGGCAATGCAATAAAATATTCTGCCACAGGTACCACTATCAGGGTAGTCGTTTTTTCAGAAGGAAATCAGCTTATTACCCAGGTGTGTGATCAGGGTCAGGGTATCCCCAAGGAAGAGATTGCTGGCATTTTCAACTATTTTCATCGCTCAAGTGTCAAGCCAACAGGCAATGAGAAGTCACACGGGCTGGGTCTGGCAATTGTAAAAAAGATTATAGAAGGGCACAATGGCGTAATCAGCGTACAAAGTCAACCCGGAGAAGGCTCCGTCTTTCAGTTTGCAATACCCCTGGATAACACAATCGGTGGAAAGTGACAAACTCATTTCACTGGCAGGTATTCCTGATGCAGGAAGGAGTATGCCATTTGCAACATACAGAAATCAGAGAGAGTAAGTAAGCTTAATAACTAGTCTTCATGCCTGGTGCCATTAATTTTAAGTAGTTTAAACAGATCGACTACTGCAACAGGTATAAGTGACATGCATATAACTATTAGCCATTGATGAGTATTCATCACTGTAAAACTAAACATCTCTCTTAATGGCGGAATAAGAAGCACCAGCAAGGCCAGTCCGGCTGAAACCATAATCGCCCCTATCAATGGTATGTTTTTCAACGGGCTAACAGCAAGTGATGACCTGGTATTTGAGTGAAGGTTACGCACATGCATCAGCTGAGCAAAAATGAGAGAAGAGAAGGCCATTGTCTGTCCAAGTTTCTCACCTCCATTGTTGAGTCCGATAATAAAAGCAATAAGAGGAATAGCTCCAAGCATAACACCCTGATAGAATATTCGCCATATCATACCGCGTGTCATAATGCCGCTTTTTGTGTTTCGCGGTTTTCTGTTCATTATCTCCTTTTCAGGGGGGTCAATACTGAGTGCGAGGGCTGGCAGACTGTCGGTTACAAGGTTAACCCAAAGAATATGGATAGGTAATAGTGGAACTCCCATGTTAAGTAGTGATGTCACCAATAGCAGGAGTATCTCACCCACATTGGTCGATAATAGAAACAGAATGGCTTTGAGAATATTATCGTAGATTCTCCGCCCCTCCTCAATGGCAGATACAATTGTTGCAAAATTGTCATCAGTAAGAACCATATCTGCTGCATCTTTTGCAACATCAGTTCCCACAATACCCATGGCAGCGCCAATATCAGCCTGTTTAAGTGCAGGTGCATCATTCACCCCGTCGCCTGTCATTGCTACCACATCGCCATGTTTCTGCCATGCTTTAACAATGCGGACTTTATGTTCTGGTGCCACACGGGCGTACACTGAATATCTGGTAATATCTGACTCCAGCTCGTGCTGTGACATTTTTTCAAGTTCTGCACCAGTAATGGCCAAATCGCCCTCATGAAGTATGTTTATCTCCCTGGCAATAGCCATTGCCGTGCTCTTATGGTCGCCAGTGATCATTACCGGCCTTATACCTGCAGTGCGGCATTTTGCCACAGCATCAATAACCTCAGGACGGGCAGGGTCTATCATACCCAATAGACCTACGAATATGAGGTCACTTTCAAGATCCCCTATTTCAATATGTCTGGGTGGTTCAGACATATCTTTGTATGCCATAGCCAGCACACGCAGGGCTGAGTCTGCCATCTGCTCATTATTCATTCTGACAAGACGCAAATCTTCATCACTAATGGGCCTTATCTCCCCATGAATTATTATCTTGTTGCATACCGACAAAACCTCCTCAAGACCTCCCTTAACATTCACCCTGGTTCGATTTTCACTCATACGGTTCACTGTTGTCATTCGCTTGCGTTGTGAATCAAACGGTATCTCTGCAACACGCGGATAGGTCTTTTCTATTTCATCCTTGCGTAGTCCGTATAATACACCGAAATCAAGCAGGGCTGTCTCAGTAGGATCACCTGTAAACTCAAACTTATTTACATCACATGTTCTCAGCCTCGCATCGGCACACAGTAATGAAATAGTCAGCAATCGTTTCTCCTCTTCATTCAGTAATGTGGAAGGATTTGACCTGTTAATAGTGTCACGTTTATGATTGACATAAGCCTCCACGACTGTCATTTTGTTTTGTGTCAGTGTCCCTGTCTTATCTGAACATATTACCGAGGCACTGCCAAGAGTCTCAACCGAGGGCAATGTCCTGATTATTGCATTTCGTTTCACCAGTCGCTGAACTCCCAGTGCCAGGACCACCGTTGACACTGCCGGCAGCCCCTCGGGGATAGCTGCTACAGCCAGGCTCACTGCTGTCATAAACATTGACATAACAGAGTTACCATAAAGGATACCTACAACGAATATGACAGCGCAAATGGAAAGGGCTGCCACACCAAGTATTCTGCCCAGTTGTTCCAGACGCCTGTTCATTGGTGTCATAGTATCACCTGCATGCTGAAGCATTTCGGCTATTTTACCCACCTCACTGCTCATGCCTGTCGCCGTCACTATGCCACGACCCCTGCCATAGGTTACCGTTCCACCAGAAAAGGCCATATTACATCTGTCAGCCAGAGCCGCATTCTCATCTTCTATAATCCCAACAGACTTATCCGAAGGGAGGGACTCTCCGGTAAGTGCTGACTCCTGAATCTTAAGGTTCACTGCTTCACTCAGTCTGATATCAGCAGGCACAATAGCGCCTGTCTCCAATACCACAATATCTCCAGGCACAAGCTCACGTGTCGGGATATTTATTATTATTCCAGCGCGTAAAACCATTGTCGCCGGAGCGGCCATCTTCTTTAGTGTCTCCAGTGAAGACTCTGCTTTACGCTCCTGAAAAGAGCCTATCAAGGCATTGAGAACCAATATCCCAAGTATTACAAAAGTATCAAGCAGACCTTCGCCTTCACTTAAGCCAACAATACCTGATATCACCGCTGCAACAAGCAGTATAACTATCATCGGACCCTTAAACTGTGACAGAAAGAGCTCTATGAAATACTTGCGCCGCCTTGATCTGAGTTCATTAAACCCATACTGCTCCGTTCTGCTTCTGACCTCTTCGTCATTAAGACCCTCAGTTTCATTTACCCCTAACTGCACAAACGCTTCTTCAACTGTCTGACTATAATACTCTTTCATGATTTATTGATTAACATGGCACGCACATTTCACTCTAGTGTTATGTTATTTTTCAAAAATAGCAAAATGCAATCTATATAAAGATATGAACTAACACGCATGATTTAGAAACTCTATGGCTGAATAGCGTATTCTCAATTCAGAATTATGTATTTTTATCTGTTAAATATTTCTGAATACATCAATCTGTTACTAATTCTTCCATACAACATGAAACGGATATTTACTCTCCTTTTGATATTAGTCCCGTTAATTATTAATTGTCAGGATTTAGACTATGCAAAACAGATAATAAATGTATTAGCATCAGAAGCTTATTGTGGGCGTGGATACGTTGACAAGGGTGATATTAAAGCTTCAGAATTTATTGCTTCAGAGCTGCAGAAGTTATCTGTGGTACCATTAAACGGGAAAAGTTATTTTCAGGAATTTGACATCTCTGTCAACACCTTTCCGGGTAGAGTGTCAGTAAAGATTAATGACCTACAGCTCAAGACAGCAGATGATTTTCTTATAGAGTCATCCTCCCCTCCTGCTAAAGGAAGATATGGAATTATGGCCTTAAAAAGGAGTCAGCTTAGTTCAGAGGAAAAGGTTGTCACTGTAATAAAGGAGGCAGGCGAAAGATACATCCTCATTGATAACCGTAACAGGAATACTGAGAATCAGGAAAGTGCGAAAAAAACAGACAATTACATCAACTATCTTAAATACAGTCCGCAGGTACACATAAAGGGTGTCATCATTCTTACAGAAGATAAGCTGACCTGGGAGCCAGCCACAAATATGACTCCGCGTCCTGTTATTATTATAAACAAGGATATTGAGCTGAATGGTTCAGACATAATCGAAATTAATGTTGAGAGCAGGTATATACCATCATACAAGACCAGGAATGTTGCAGGCATTATAAGAGGGTCAGAACAGCCTGACTCATTTATAGTTGTCACTGCACATTATGATCATCTCGGCAAGCTGGGCAAAGATGTATACTTCCCGGGAGCAAATGATAATGCAAGTGGCGTTGCGATGATTCTTACCCTGGCCGACTATTACAATGATCACAAGCCACGGTACAGCATGGTTTTTATTGCCCTGGCCGCAGAGGAGCTTGGGATATTAGGAGCAAAAGCCTTTGTCAATGATCCGTTGATAGAGCTAAAAAATATTAAGTTTTTAATAAACTTTGATCTGGCCGGTACTGGTGATGAAGGAATAAAGGTTGTAAATGGCTCTGTTTATAAAGATAAGTTTGAATTGTTAACAATGATAAACCAGGAAAAGAGTCTTGTGCCAAAGATCGAAAAGCGTGGTGAGGCATGTAACAGTGATCACTGTATGTTCTACCAGAAAGGGGTGCCATGTTTTTATATCTATACCCTGGGAGGAAGCAAGGCCTACCACGACATATATGACACACCTGATGCACTGTCGCTGGCAGCTTTCAGCAATTATACGACTCTGATTACAGACTTTTTCAGCATGCTTTAAGAAAGAGGGGTTGTCAGATAACAACCTCTGTTGTTCCTCCGTAAGGCAGATTTGGGTCTACCGGTTTGTTTATTTTCCATTGTCCACAAGTGAAGTCAGGTATATCAATTGAGGCCGACCTGTTAGCAACAGACCACTCAGATAGAGGAGAGACAGAGCTCCACAGTGCAGCATCATATACATCCTGATCAAGAGGCAATCCGTTTCTGAGACAATCAATAAGTCTCCAATCCATAATAAAGTCCATTCCCCCGTGGCCGCCAATCTGTCTGGCAAGGTCCCCTACCCTTTTTACAATAAGAGGGGTGTATTTCTCTTCTATCTCTGACATCTCACTGTCGGTGAGCCATTCATGGGCATAGGCAATGCGTTGTGGTGATGGGTATTTACGAGCAATACCATTTGTGCCACTTATAAGATGTATCCTTGAATATGGTCTAGGGCTGGTAACGTCATGCTGTATCATTATTGTCCGTCCGAGGAGAGTTCTGACTGTAGTCGTATTCATGTTACCACGGTACGATAAGGCAGCAAAAGGTTTAAAGAAGTCATCATTTTCAGCAAGTTCCTTTACCTCTTTAGACATCTGGAAGTCATTTGAAGATACCGAGACCAGATAATCCATCCTGTCACCACGGTTTATGTTCATTACCTGGCAGACAGGCCCCAGGCCATGTGTAGGATATAAATTTCCGTTTCTGGTATTCTCTTTAAGGCGCCACATATCTGCATAGCCGTTCTTATCAAAGTTCAGGAAGCGCAGGTCATGAATATAAGCCCCTTCACCATGTACGATATCACCAAAGAATCCCTGACGTGCCATATTCAGTGTCAGCAATTCAAAGAAGTCATAACAGCAGTTCTCCAGCTGCATACAATGTTTCCTTGTCCTCTCTGATGTTTCAACCAACTGCCAGCATTCATCTATTGTAGTAGCTGCCGGAACCTCAACGGCTGCGTGTTTTCCACATTCCATTGCATAAAGAGCCATAGGGGTATGAAGACTCCATGGGGTGCAGATATATATCAGGTCTATCTCCTGGTCTTCGCACATATTCTTCCATGCATCATCAGAACCCGAATAATTCTTTGCAGCAGGCAGTTTATGTGTCTCCAGTATTTTCTGTGCCATGTCCACCCTGTCGCTATACTTGTCACATAGAGCAACAATTCTGACACCCTCAATATGTACAAGACGTTCCACTGCCCCCGGTCCGCGCATGCCGAGCCCAACAAGCCCTATCCTTACGATGGGTATTGCAGGTGCGGCATAGCCACACATATTCATTATCTATGTATGTTGCCTTGATGCAGCTGCCTTTATCTCAGGCATGGCACTCTCAGAGGCAATACTACGGCCACATCCTGAGAGTGATGATGCTGCTACTGCTCCGGCTCCCGCAGTAGCCGCTGTACGAAGAAAATTTCTGCGATTGGTTTTCATAGGTTTTATTTTTATCCACTCCCGTTTCTACCCTCCATTATACGAAAGCAGGTCTATCGGTATGTTTTTGAAGAATTCTATCTGTTTTGCCCTCTCCTTTTCCCAGTTAAGAACCGCGGAGGCCTCTTCTGCACCTTTACGTAACTCATGCCAGAGCATCTCATTATCTCTGAGCGTTCTTATAGCCTCACTTACAGTGTCAGGATTAACATCAGACACTAATATACCGCATTTATATTTATCAACTATTCTTTTTATTTCAGGTAATGAAGAGGTTATCACAGGAATGCCGGCTGAAAGGTAATCAAAGAGTTTATTGGGAAGACTGTATTCCTGGTTTATGCTCAGGCTCTTGTCAAGAGAAAGACCCGCATCACACATCTTCGTGTATGAGATCATCTCATGCCAGTTCATCCGAGGAAGAAAGGTCACCTTTTCTTTCAGATCTGAGGCTGAAGCAATTCTTTTCAGTTCATCAATTGAATCCCCTGACCCAATCAGTAGCAGGTGAACACCATCTGTCAGCCGGATTGCCTCTAACAATTCGCTGACACCCCTGCCAGGATTCATTCCGGCACCCTGAAGTACCACAAGAAAAACATCCCCAGGTATCCCCAAACTCTTTCGTTCAGCCGGGATAATATCGCCTGCAAAGTATGAGAGATTACGAATAACCACAGGATTAACTCCATACTCCTCAGTGTATAACCTGGCAATGGAATCGCTGACTGTGATCATATGCCTGATATCAGGAATAATCCTGCGCTCAATATACTTCCACACCTTATATGGAAGTCGGTGCTTATCAAGGCCATACTGCCCAGTAAAGTATTCATGGGCATCATAGACCAGGCTCCTTCCTGTACACTTTGACACAAGGAAACATGGAAGGAGAGTATCAAGATCATTTGAGACTATCAGGTCAAATCGTTTAAACAACAGATAGAAGAAGAGTCGCAGGTTAAAAGAGAGATAAAACAGAGGACCCTTATTTACTATGAAGGAGAATCTCCTTATTTTAAACTCACAGTTTTCAATATGATTCCTGGAGACCTGTCTGCGACATGCCACTGTAGTATCATAACCGAGCGAATTTATTACCTCAATCTGTTTTCTGACCCTCTGATCAGTGAAAATATCATTTATAATGACCGTAACTACCCTCATTGTTTTTAACTAGCACATTACTGGCTGAAGAGGATAAATATAGTAAAAGATAATATTTATTAAGTTTGCAGTAATATACAAAAAAGTGTAGCCTCCTGTAATATGAATCAATCAGTCCATATTGTAAGTTTCAACGTACCATATCCGCCAGATTATGGAGGAGTTATGGATGTATTTTATAAGATAGTTGCCCTGAAGAAGCAGGGAGTAAGTGTTACACTACATTGTTTTACATATGGCAGACCTCCGTCAAAAGTTCTTGAAGATTTATGCAGCAGAGTATATTATTATCATCGTAACCTTAATCTGTTTTTTCTTTTCAGAAAAGAGCCGTTCATTGTCATCTCACGGCGTGATCCCGACCTGCTAAAAAATCTCTGTAAGGATAATGATCCAATAATATTTGAGGGTCTGCACTGTACTGCCTACCTCAACGACGATGCTCTTAGGGGAAGATTAATAATGGTAAGGACTCACAATATTGAACATCTCTATTATCGTCAGCTGGCAGAGGTTGAGAGTAATCTCTTCAGAAGGCTCTTTTTCCTTAGTGAAGCAAAAAAACTGAAAAGCTACGAATCTGTTCTGAATAATGCTTCGCTCCTGCTTTCGATATCACCTGGTGATGATCGTTACTTCAGGGAGCATTATTCAAGAAGTATATTTGTTGGACCGTTTCATCCTTTCAATGAATGTCAGTCACGCACCGGCTATGGAGATTATGTCCTCATACATGGTGATTTCTCGACCCCGGAGAATAATGCTTCAGCTCTGTTTCTCCTTACGAATGTGATACCATGGTTAAGTACCAGAACAATTATTGCCGGCAAAAAGCCGTCTGATGATGTAGTTTCTGCTGCCAGAAAAGTTAAGAGTGTTAGCATAGTAAGGAATCCATCTGATAAGAAGATGGTTGAACTGATCAACAATGCTCACATCTGTCTTCTGCATTCATTTCAACCAACAGGCATGAAACTCAAGCTGATAACATCGCTATGCAGCGGAAGACATGTAATAGCCTCGCCGGCAGTAACCTCTGACTCTGGACTGGCAATTATATGTCATATAGCAACAGATGCACGTGAGTGGATTGATGCTGTTAATGACCTGATGCAGAAACCTTTCACAGAAGGAGAAAAGGAGAGTCGCACACCTGTCATAAAGGCACTGGCAAATAACAATGCAAATGCTGTAAAGATCATTGAACAACTGGAAAAGAATGACATACAAAAACGTTCAGCTACGCAATTATAATACTTTTGGCCTTTATTCCATTGCAAAGGAGTTTTTCACTTTCAACACTGAAAAAATGCTTCTTGATGCTATCAGTGAAGGGAAATTAAGAGATAAGAATGTACTGATTCTTGGGGGAGGTAGCAACATATTATTTACTGACAATGTAGAAGGGATTGTGATTCATCCTGAAACTAAGGGCATTAGCTTTGAGGAAAGGAATGATGACAGAGTAATCATCTCAGCAGGTTCAGGAGTGCAGTGGGATGATCTTGTTAAGTGGAGTGTTGAAAACGGTTTGTCAGGTCTTGAAAACCTCTCATTTATCCCGGGTCTTGTTGGCGCCACGCCTGTACAGAACATCGGAGCATATGGTGTTGAAGCATCTGACACCATTGTAAAGGTCAGGTTTATAGACTTGGAAACAGGGAAGATAAATGAGATAAAAGGCAGTGAATGTTCTTTTGGTTATCGTAACAGCATATTCAAACAAGAGCTCAGAAAACATTTTATAGTCACCAGGGTGTGGTATTCTCTCTCTCTGCATCCGGTACTCAATACCACATATGGTGATGTAAAAGAAGAGACTGACCGGCTTGGAGGGACGAATCTCCCGAATATACGACAGGCTATAATAAATATACGTCAAAGAAAGCTACCGGATCCATCCATAACAGGCAATGCAGGTAGCTTTTTCAGGAATCCGGTTGTAACACAAGAAGAGCTTGCAATATTAAAAAAGTCTTTTCCTGACATTCCTCACTTCGTGCTTTCAGATGGATCAGCAAAAGTTGCCGCCGCATGGCTCATTGAACAGTGTGGCTGGAAGGGTTACAGAAGAGGAGATGCCGGTGTGCATCCAAGACAAGCACTGGTACTGGTAAACTATGGCAAGGCTACAGGAAAAGAGATACTCTCACTATCTGAAGATATAAAGTCTTCAGTTGAGAATAGGTTTAAAATAACACTTTGCAGGGAGGTGGAGGTAGTATAGCTATCTGTAAATGTCTCTTCTGTTAAGTTCACGGTGATATTCAGAAGCATAACGGTTGTGTTCAGCAAGGGTGCGTGAGAAGTGATGATATCCTGAGAAGTCTGCTTTGGCTGCAAAATATAGAAAATCATGTTTCTCAGCGTTTAACACTGCATCAAGACTTATTTTTGACGGGCATCTCACCGGCCCTGGTGGAAGGCCTCTGTATCTGTAAGTATTATATGGTGATTCAACCTTCAGATGTTCATCAAGGACCCTCCGTATTGTAAAGTCGTTCAATGCGAACTTAATAGTAGGACATGCTTGAAGTGGCATGCCTATTCTCAAACGGTTGAGATAAACTCCTGCTATTCTGGGTTTCTCATCACTCATCCTAACCTCATCGTCAATAATGGAGGCAATTATTGAAACCTCAACAGGTGTAAGGTGTAAACCACCGGCCTTTTTAAGCCGTTCCTCATTCCAGAATGATCTGAACTCAGAAAGCATCCGGCGATAAAACTGTGGTGCATCTGTTGTCCAGTATAGCTCGTAGGTGTCAGGTATGAAAACAGAGATGATGGTTTCATGAGTAAATCCGTCAGCTTGATAATTACGCGGGTCACTTAGGAAATGCATTATCGCCGATGAATCAGCCTCAATCTGTCCTCCTACTTTATGAGCAAGATCAGTGAGTGTCCTTACATTATTAAAGGTGACTTTTACAGGAGTCTGTCTTCCGCTCTTAAGAATATTTATGATGGAATTATTACTCATTCCTCTTTTGATAGTATAACAGCCAGGTTTTACGTATCTGTCATAATGTTTGATGCGGGCCACAACAGAGAATGAAACAATGTTTTTCAATATACCACCTGATGCGATGGAATCTGTTACTGTATCAAAACCGGCACCTGAGGGAATAAATATTTTTTTCCCATCAGCCACATTAGGTCTGAACATAATGTACCAGATAACTATAGCAGCAACAGCCAGAATGGTGAAGCCTGTCACAGATAATATTGTCAGAAATCTTTTCATATCAGGAGCACAAAAGTAATAAAATCATTTTTCTTCCAAAGGAATAAGTACAGGCCGTCCCTTTCTGATTTTGAGGACAGAGCATTGTACTCTGTCATTCAGGGGTTTACCTGCAAACTTAACCGAATAGCTGAAACCATTATCGTCGTTAACATATGCTATCCATCCAGTATCACTTTCGTCTTTAATAAATGATTCTACAGTTACTTCAACTATATCACCAGGATTATACCAGGGGTTTTCAGGCTCAATTGATTTATGACTACCAGCTGAATATCTTATTATCCTCCCTCTGAAAGAGTCACCTGGTGAAAATCCGTAATGCCTGTAATATCTTACAGGGAGCCTGTGGTCTTTTTTATTAGTATCTTTGACCACAAAATATTTGTCTCCCTCATTATCTGTCTCTACCGACTCAATCACAAAATCATACCATTCTCCCTCATTCAGGTCGTCCATCTGATCTTTTGGCAGAGGCAATGAGAAGTGAATCTTTCCCTTTGAAATACGCTCAACTTTAAGAGTTATGACTGTTCCAGGTTCAGGAACAGAATTAAGGAGTCTCAGAGGAACATTGATGATATTTGCAAGGGCATCCTTTACGCGTACAGTTATCTTCTCTCCACCCTCACCATACTCATGAAGCTTTTCCTCAACTAAAAAGGTATAAGAGAGGCCCTCTCTGTAAACTGGGTGTTCAGGCTCAAGGAAAACCCTTCCTGTGCAGTTAATTTTGTCAACCTTACAGATTATCTCATTTTTATCAGCCAGGCCATAACCCTGATAATAAGAGAGTGGCAAAAGATATTTTCTTCTGTCGGGACCTGAGAGAATAAGGTTCTCATGCATATCAGGCAAGACAATTGTCTTCAGCGGCAGGAATCTATATGATTGTCCCTCTTCAAGTCTCATCATGCAAAGGTTTAATACAATGGTCCCAGAATTCGTGCAAGCGATTCCTTATACCTGTCAGACCTTTTTCTTTTATTCCAGGTAGCAGGATTCACCTCTATTGACTTGGAAAGATCTTCTTCAAACAATCTCCCGAGATCAGCTCCAAAAGTCTCATCATAAATAAGTGCGGTAACCTCAAAGTTGAGTTCGAAGCTGCGAATGTCAACATTAGGAGATCCTACAGAAGCAAAGACATCATCTACCAGTAGATATTTGGAGTGAGCAAAGCCCTGATCATACAGGAAGACACGTATTCCAGCCTC
>QKCK01000272.1 GCA_003245695.1 Bacteroidota bacterium
TATATCGGGGTTATGATGTTTTATTCTCTGCAGATCAGAAAGTGATTCGTAGTCCGATGTTGCCGTTACTGAGCATGCCCGCCTGATTGATTGGGAGTAATCTTTTCATACCTGATTTTTAAAATGTACAGACATTGTCCTATCGATGTGAATTTATGTAAAAAAATAAGCTTCAATGATCAGTAAGTTTTTATTGATCAGATTACAAGCAGAAATTTCTGTTTATGTGGCTTTTGCTTCTGATTTTTATTAAAAGTAGATATCAGTTCCTGGGTTTTTTACTAATCTCCTCTTTGGCTTTACTCATTGCCTCAACAAAAATATCCTGGATAGTAATATCACTTTTATCAGCTATCCTTTTCTGTTTTCTCAGTAGACGGAGAGCCTTGCGTGGCTGTTTGAGTTCAATATATATCAGGGCCTGGTAGCCAAGGCTCCTCTGTAGTCCCTCTTTGAATCGGGCCTTCCTGGATGTCTTTTCTTCCTTTTTATGTATTTCGAGCGCTGCGGTTATATCTCCCAGTTCCCTTTTAATGAGAGCCTGGTTGCAGAGAGCTATGGAGTGGCCAATGTTGTTTCCGGTTTCAGTGAACAGCCTGCCGCTGTGTACATGTGCCTCAAGGCCCTCTTCAAACCTGTCCAGATTGCAGAGCACCAAACCCTGATTACCCAGATTTATTGCCAGTTTCTCTTTATCTGCCTCGTCATGTAAAAGGGCCTCTTCTTCCTTGTATATTGTCAGACACTCCTCATAGCGGCTCATCTCATTAAGGATGCTGATGCGGTATTCATTGTTCTCAAGGAGCTCTGTTTTACGCCCAAGTTTCATACATAACTCTGCCTCTTCATTATATAGTTTAAGAGCCTCTTCCTTGCGGTCCGTGGCATAGAGTATAATGGCCTGGAAACTGAGGTTTTCCTGAAGTGCTCCTTCGTCTTTCCGTATTCTGCAAAGTGACTCTTCTTCAGCATAGAGTGTCATCGCCTCATCCCATCTTTGCTGGTGTCCTAATACCGCAGCATGATCTGCAAGTGTATACTGAAGCTTATCATTAAGTCCAAGTTCCCTGCACAGTGGCTCCAACTCTTCGTAGAGAGGCAGAAGTGACTCTTTGGAAACCTTTGTCTGTAGTATCTGGCTCTTGCTGGCCAGACAATTACACAGTCCCTTTTTTGATCCCAGCTCTCTGAACAGAGGCTCTGCCTGATCAAGTAATGCCAGGGCGCCATCAAAATCTTCCTGTAAGGAAAGTAAAAGCGCTTTTTTTGTCATGTTAGTAGCCAGACTATCCATATCATTGAGTTCCCTGAAGACAACAGCGGCATTATCAAGCATTCTGAGTGCCTCTTCATGGTCTCCCATCTCTGATATTATTGCGGCCTGGCTACCAAGGCTTTTGCTGAGGTAAGACTTGTTCCCAAGCTGCCGGAACAATACCTCAGCCTCTCTGTACAATCGGAGCGCTTCGTCAGGGTTTGAATCCTTATGCATTATCTCAGCCATTACAAGAAGGTGTGTGGCAAGACTCTCTTTATCTCCTATCTCTCTGACTCCCGACTCACACTCTCTAAGTAGTGTTATGGCCTCTTTGTTTCTTCCCAAATCTTTCAGAAGTACGGCCTTGTTCCCCAGGATGAGATACAGGTCTGACCTGTCACCTGTCTCCCTGCATAGTTTCTCAGCCCTGCTGGCTATTTCCAATGCCTCATCGAATTTGCCCCAGTGGTGGAGTGTCTGTGCCTGGTTGGTCAGAGATATAATCAGGCTGTATTTGTCGTCTTTCTGCATGGCAGTCTTCTCTTCTTCTTTGTAATGAATGAATGCTTCCTCATAGCGTCCCCACATACCAAGTATTACTGCCTGGTTGTTAAGGCTTGTCTGGATGCCTTCAGCGTCGCCCGTCTTACGGGCGAGATCTTCATACTCCTTATATGTCTTCATTGCCTCCTCCATCTGACCCCAGTCGCGTAAAATGGTGGCTTTTTTGTTAAGGATAGACTGCTGTGCCTTAGGATCATCCCTGACAGTCTTGTTAAGATGTTGTAGCAGACTGAATGCCTCCTCCCTGAACCCAAGGTCATTGAGCAGTGTGCATATGTTCCATAAAACATAAGGCTCATGATCAGGCTTGCTGACAATCTTTTTCATAGCTTCGCCCGCAGTGAGACCTGTCTTATTATCTATCAATGTCCAGTATTCTTTAACCTCGTATTCATTCCTGTTCCATCCAAGGTTAAGCAGATCTGCATCCTGCATTACAGCAGCGAGATCATCCCATTTACCTAGTTTCTTAAGCTGCCATGGTAACTCATCACTCTTACGGTAGTCAGTCTCAGAGCTTATAAAATATTCAACGATCCTCTCACGTACAGAGTTCTCATTGTCAGCTGATCTTATATATCTTTCATATACTGCCTCCCTGAGATAATCATGAAAGAAATTCAATAGTCCCTGTCTGTTTACCAGAGATTCTTCAAGTGCAAGGAACAGGGGAGACCATAATATTTGAGGTAACGGATTGCCCGGCTCACCTGCCATGTCAAGTATCTCTGTGTCAGACAGCCCCTTTCGTGAGCACCACAGTAGTGACAGTGTGTCTTTTACAAGACGGGGGCGCCTGCTCTCATAGTCTTCTTCAATCCGTTCAAGTATCTTTTCGTAGAGATCAGCCGGCGTTTTTGCCTTAAGATAGTATTCTATCCTCTCATTCAGTTTCTCATAAACACCGAAGACCCTGAGCTCATCAAGAAGTGCCTTCAGGTAGAGTGGGTTGGATGTCTGTTCACTGTCTGTAATCAGTTGTAATTGAGAGGTGTCTAGTGTCTTACGGTAGCGCGACAGGTATCCTGTTATCATCTGCATCTTTTCCTCATTCTGAAGACCCGTTACATTATATAGAGGCCATCCTCTCATAAGCAACTTGTCTGTCATTTTACCAGGTAGTATTGAGATAATCACCTTTATTTCAGGTGGATATGACTCTGGAAGCCAGTATAGCTCATGAGCATTTCCATTGTCTTCAATCTGATTCAGGCCGTCGATGATAATGATCATACCGCCTTTTGCTGCTGCCACACTCAGCCATTTCGGCAGTGCTTTTATCATTGCCTCTCCATCAGCTGGTAGCTCCTCCTTATAATCAAAACGGAGTTTTATCTCATCCAGGATCCGTTTTATCAGTGAGATGTGGGAGGTGCTGTTAACTGTACTGCCAACAAAGTGCTGTATAATATATCGGTCAGGATTCTTACGGTTATAACGATCAGCCCAGTTGGCCATCAAAGCGCTTTTTCCCGAGCCTGACTCTCCCGATATAATGAGAGGTGGCTCCTGACTGTTTACATGTTTGTCAAGCCGCTGGTAGTACTCATCCCTGCCTATATATACCTTCCTTCTTGTCTCTGCAAATTGTTCATGGTCTGTTATCTCCCTGGTAAGAGGGTCAGGCTCTGATCCTGCCGGAAACTCACTGTCGATGACATGCCATAGATCCTCAAGCACAAAGTCGCCTAACTCCTCAGGGCTTAGGTAATTTTCCCTGAGTCTGCATCGTGATGATCTTATCCTCTCCTTAAGTGTGTTGAGTCTTTTAGTAAGCTCACTGTCGCTCTCTGTGAAGTCTTCTGCGTTTTCATTACTGAGAGTATACTCGGGATCACGGAAGTAAAAGAAGGCTCTTTCGTTCATTGATGGGTTCCTGAGGACACCATAGAATATCTCCATCTCTGTAACACTCTTCTCCAGATGCTCTTCAAGCCATGGATGAGAGTCGAAAAGCATGG
>QKCK01000013.1 GCA_003245695.1 Bacteroidota bacterium
CAGTGAGCAGGAACAGATACGGAGAGCATCTCTCGATGAGATAAGAAAGCTTGGCATAGACCCCTATCCTGCTGCACAATATCCGGTAAACATTTCAACCAGGGAGATTCATCAGCGCTTTGATGCTGATCAGCAGGAGATACATGATGTATGTATTGCCGGCAGATTAATGAGCAGACGCATAATGGGAAATGCCTCCTTTGGTGAGATAATGGACTCGTCAGGGAGGATACAGATATATGTGAAACGTGACGAGGTATGTCCCGGAGAGGACAAGACATTTTATAACACCCTCTTCAAGAAGCTGCTTGATATAGGAGATATAATTGGTGTAAAGGGATATGTCTTCAGGACACAGATGGGAGAGACAACCATTCATGTACAGGAGTTCACGCTCCTGAGCAAGTCTCTACGGGTTCTGCCTATTGTCAAAGAGAAGGATGGCGTTGTATATGACGCTGTAACAGATGTGGAGATGCGTTATCGTCAGAGATATGTTGATCTGATTATTAATCCCCAGGTGAGAGAGACATTCCGGAAGAGGACACAGATAATAAAATCAATGCGTGATATCTTTGATGCTAATGGATATCTGGAGGTAGAGACCCCTATACTGCAACCTATTCCGGGAGGTGCTGCAGCACGTCCTTTCATAACCCATCACAACACGCTGGATATACCTTTGTACCTTCGTATTGCCAATGAGCTATATCTGAAGCGGCTTATTGTAGGTGGTTATGATGGCGTATATGAGTTTGCAAAGGACTTCCGCAATGAAGGGATGGATCGCACCCACAACCCGGAGTTTACAGTGATGGAGATATATGTTGCCTATAAGGACTATAACTGGATGATGGCCTTCACTGAAAAGATGCTTGAGAAAATAGCAATGGACCTTCATGGCACAACCAGGGTTCAGCTCGGTGACAATATAATTGACTATGCTGCTCCATATCGCAGGATATCAATGACAGATGCTATAAAGGAGTATACTGGTATTGACATAACAGGTATGGGTGAGGGTGAACTGCGTAAGGTCTGCGATCAGCTTGGCATAGGCCACTCTCCTTCTATGGGTGCCGGTAAACTTATCGATGAGATCTTTGGCGAGAAGTGTGAGCATAACTTCATCCAGCCCACCTTTATCATTGACTATCCACAGGAGACCTCTCCTCTTACAAAGAAGCACCGCAGTATATCAGGGCTAACCGAGCGTTTTGAGCTGATGGTAAACGGCAAAGAACTGGCTAATGCCTATTCGGAGCTTAATGATCCTATTGATCAGCTTGACAGGTTCCAGGAACAGCTGCGCTTATCTGAGAAAGGGGATGATGAAGCTATGTTTATTGATATGGATTTCATCAGAGCACTTGAATATGGCATGCCTCCCACATCTGGAATGGGGATAGGTATTGACAGGCTGACAATGTTTATGACAAACCAGCCATCTATACAGGATGTCCTCTTCTTCCCACAGATGAAGCCAGAAGCATAACAAGGTGTTATCATAGCTCAAAGAACCAGCTTATGACTGGCATCGGAGCAGGAATGAGATCTCCTTCAGCAGCCACAGCAGCAAAACCAAACTGAATTGAGCTGCGCCGCTGAGGTCTTATAAAACGCAAGCCCGGCACAATAATCCCGAATTTGTTGTCGCCCTCACCAAGATATATGAAGGTGTCAACGAGGAAGTAGATATTACGGCCAGCCTTAACCAGACACGATGGTGACAGCAAAGGGGCATTCCCTCCGCCGTCGGGTGTGGTTATACCCGCCCATCCGCCTGATAACGTGAGGTTATTGTTATAATCACCAAAGGTTATTGAACCATAGCCCAGAATACCCGCAGAACCCAACTCAGCCCAGCTGAGTGTGCCGGCAAGAAGGCCTATTGCAAGATGTGTCTTCCCGTTCAGTGAGAAGGAGTACTTTGCACTTCCCACAATAGGCATAGCAAACCATGTGGTCATGATGCCTAATGAGAAGTTCTCCGCAACAGCAAAGTGTGCTTCAGGTCCATAATAGTTTATAACAGCATACCGATCGCCCTTTTTCATTGACAATCCATTAGTAGTGAGAAAATAACGCGTTGAGAAAAGAGTGGAGCCACGGCCTGAGACCTCATATGGAATTATCTCCTTTACCTCGTAAAGAGGGATATAGATCCGCCCAAGACTCTCTGTCTCAATAAGCATTTCACGCTCATCTCTTGTGATGATATAACCAGTGAACGATGACCCGTCATTTTTAATGACAACCATCTTAACCCGCATACTGTCCTCTTTTTGTTGTGGCTGATCCTGTGAAAGAATATCACTGAAAGAACCGAAAGCGATAATCCCTGCAACCAACACCCTGAATAAAAACCCCCCCGCTCTCATAATTAATAACATTAAATCAAACAACTCATTATACACAAAGTTAAACCTCCTGATTACCGAAAACAATTTTATTTCAGCTCTCTATAGTCATAATATAGAAACTCACCTGCTAACCTGACACCGGATGAAATAATTAAACTAATTCGCCCACATTATAAAACAGTTTTATATTTTTGAAAATCTGGAACCTCAGTGTTTACGGTAATTACAACCTATTGATTCAAGATAACAAGCCTATTATGAAAAAGATCCTTCCATTTATGTTTTTTGTGCTGACACTTCCTGCTCTGTCACAGGATTATATGAATATTATAACTGATCAGGCTTGTGAGTGCCTGAAAAATATCCCTGACACTGTAGACACAGAACGTTACAGCATGGAACTAGGCCTATGTATCATACAAGCTGCAATACCTTATCAGAAACAGATAAAAAAAGACTACAACATTGATCTTGACAGGATTGAACTCTATGGTGAGGATCTGGGAAGACTCATTGGGATGAAGATGGCATCACAGTGCCCCGAAAGGCTCATAAAAACTGCTGAGAAGATGAACTCTTCCAAAACCCAGACGCCTGAAGTTGCAGACCTGAAAATTATAGGAGTAGTTAAAAGCATTGACAATAACATGTTTGTGATCTTCTCTGTACAGGACGATACAGGTAAAATAACAAAGCTCTACTGGCTTGGGTTTATCAATTCCAATATTGAATTGACAAACAACTATTCAGAACTTGTTGGTAAGGAGGTTACTTTCACCTACAGGACAGAGGATTTCTTTGACCAGAGGATTAAGGAATACCGTCAGTTCTACATTATAACCGGCCTCCAGGTTAACGAAAACATTATAAACAAGTCATTGAATGACACCGGAAATATTTACGGAATATAGCCCCATTTTCTGGCTTTGACTGTAATGACCTACATACGAGTTTTTCTAACACCAATAATTTTTAAAAATCCTGCCATGAAAACATTGTTAAAACAATTACTTCTCATTTCAGCAGTTGTATCACTTTTATTCACTCCCATTACAATAACAGGTCAGCCTGTAACATCGAAGCAGATTGATATTGTTGTTGAGAGATCCATGAAGACATTTAATGTTCCCGGAATAGCAGTAGCTGTGGTAAAAGACGGGAAGGTGATACATTCAAAAGGCTATGGTGTCAGGTCAATAGAGGATAAGATGCCCGTTGATGCCCTTACTCTTTTTGGTATTGCATCAAACAGCAAAGCCTTTACAACAACTGCATTGGGCATCCTCGTCGATGAAGGAAAACTGTCCTGGGACAGTAAGGTTAATGATATCATACCTGAATTCAGACTTTATAATCCCTATGTTACAGAAGAGTTTACAATAAGGGATATGCTCACACACAGAAGCGGGTTAGGACTGGGGGCTGGTGACCTGATGATATGGCCAGGCCCGAATGACTATACTAAGGCTGAAATAATACACAACCTGAGATATCTGAAGCAGACATCAGGATTCAGAACAAAATACGATTATGATAATCTGATGTATATTGTTGCCGGGGAGGTAGTAAAAAGGGTATCAGGAGTAAGCTGGGAGGAATTTGTTGAGACAAGGATTCTGAGTCCTCTGGGAATGACAACAAGCGGTGCTTCATTTCACAGGCTGAAGGATTCTTCAAATGTGATTGATCCACATGTGCCCGTAAACGGTGTTCTCAATGTGGTTGAGCGCCATACTGTTGATGTCTCCAACTCCGCCGGAGGCATATACAGTAACATTACTGACATGAGCAAATGGGTTGAGATGCACCTCAACAATGGAAGATATGGCAAGGATTTAACTGATAGTATAGTAAGTAAAAGAGTTCACGACATTTTATGGTCTCCTCAGACTATCATCCAGGTGCATGGCACATCAGATTACAACACACACTTCAGCAATTATGGACTGGGCTGGCATCTGAGCGACGTCAGTGGTTATAAAAAGGTTGATCACACAGGGGCTCTGGCAGGCATGGTTACACAAGTGGTAATGATACCGGAGCTAAACCTTGGTATAATAGTCCTTACAAATCAACAGTCCGGTGCAGCATTCTATGCCATTTCAAACACCATACTTGATGGTTATTTCGGGATAAAAGGCAAAGACAGGGTGGCAGAATACTATGCTCAGGTAGTAGAAGAACAGAAGAGTGCTGATAAGATTACGTCAGCTGTATGGAAGAGTATTGAAGAACAGCAGCTGGCCAATAAGGAAAAACCTGACTTCTCACTCTATGCCGGAGTCTATTCCGATATATGGTTTGGAGAGGTTACCATCACTGCCGGTGAAGATAAAATGAGGTTTGTGTCAAAACGGTGCCCAAAACTCTCAGGCGTGGTGCTGCCATACAAAGGAACAACCTTCATTGTTAAATGGGATGACAGGACTCTTGATGCTGACTCATTTATCTACTTTAAAACAGACAGAGAGGGCAACATTGCCGGGATGACGATGGAGCCTATCTCTCCACTGACAGATTTCAGCTATGACTTCCAGGACCTTGACTTTAAAAGAATCAACAGATAGACAGAGTTATTGATTTATCAGTGTACCTTTGCACCAAAATGATGTGCAGGGGTTAGTATGAGATTAAAGAGAATCATTTCTTCTTCCATAGCAGCATTGTTATGCCTTATGTTCATCATGAGAGGACCAGTGCTGCGATCTTATGTATCACACAGGGCAAGAACCCTGGAGAAAAATCATAATATTATCATCCATTTTGACAAGCTGAAGATAAAAGCTGTATCAACGGTCAACATAACAAATCTAAGGATAAGCCAGGGGGAGAGAGAACCCCTTATCTGTGTCAATCATCTGAGCCTTAAAGTAAGTGCCATGAAGATGTTGACCTTTACTCCGGCCCTGAAAAGGATGGAAGCTGACAGTATTACTATCAGCTTTATGAAAAGGGATTCTATCTCCAACTTCGATTTCCTTTTTAGTGGAAAGCGTTATGCCCTGTCAGAATCAGACACAGTCAGGAGCGGAATTAATAAGGATGAAAACTACTCTCGTCAGATAGAACGTTTCACAAAACTGATTCCCTCAATTCTGCCTTCAGATGCTTATTTAGGCAGCATTGAGATAGATTATATCAATAATGACTATTCGGTGTTGATCTCCTCAGATAAAATAAACGTTGTAAAGGGCTCATTTAATGCCCGGGTCAGGACAAAAGAAAACAACGTTGAAAGGATGTTGAATATTGACTGTCTGGCGGTTGATAAAAACAGTACTGTCACAGCCAGGATCTACTCACCACAAGGCAGATTCTCTGTTCCATTCATTAATTACCGGTGGGGAGCTGAAGCTGAATTTGACACACTGGCATTCGAGCTGAACAAACCCGCTAAAAACAGCGATGTTCTGACACTTACAGGTAGTGCACGTGCAAAGGAGATAACTGTATATCATAATAAACTGTCATCGGAACCTGTAAGGCTTGAAAAGGGCTTACTGCAATATAAAATAAATATAGGAGCCAATTTTTTTGAGCTTGACTCCACTTCTGTTGTGACAATAAATGACTTATCTGTTTCACCATACATAAAAGCACAACACAATGAGAGATGGAGATTTACAGCCTCATTGAACAAAACGGGGTTCCCGGCTCAGACCTTATTTGCTTCATTGCCAAAGGGTCTGTTTTACAACCTGGAGGGAATCAGGACCTCCGGTAACTTTTCCTATCATCTGTTCTTTGATCTCGATCTCTCAAACATTGACAGTCTGAAACTTGAATCAAAGCTTACCCCTGAGGACTTCAGAATTACATCATTTGGAAATACTGATTTCAGGAAGATAAATGAAGAGTTTGAATACACTGTTTATGAAAAAGGTGTACCCGTTAAGAGCTTCATGGTTGGCCCTTCAAATAAGAATTTCAGGTCGCTTGACAAGATCTCTCCATTGCTACAGATGACTGTCCTGCAGTCTGAAGACGGAGGCTTTTTTTACCATCATGGGTTCCTGCCTGAAAGCATCAGAGAGGCACTGATTCAGGATATCAAAGAGAAACGGTTTCACAGGGGCGGCAGTACTATCAGCATGCAGCTGGTAAAAAATCTCTTTCTGAACCGCAATAAGACCCTAACCAGAAAATTTGAGGAGATAATGATTGTCTGGCTCATTGAGAAAACACACCTGAGTAGCAAGGAGCGAATGTTTGAGGTATATCTTAATATTATTGAGTGGGGGCCTGGTGTATACGGAGTTAATGAAGCGTCACGATTTTACTTTGACAAAAATGCAAAGGAGTTAAATGCCAATGAGGCAATCTTTCTCTCGGGGATAATACCTGCCCCAAAATGGGCTCTTAACTCCTTCACGGATGACATGGAGCTCAAGCCACAGATGGAAGGATACTTCAGGCTTCTTGCAGAACGTCTCCGGATTAAAGGAGTCATCACAGAGGCTGAAGAGGCTGAGATTAAACCACAGGTACACCTCCGCGGTGAGGCAAGAAACCTGATAAAGGAAAGAGCGTTAAAAATGAATTACCAAACTGAAAGAGAACAATAATTGATATCACTTATATCTATTTTCTGAGTACATTTACACACTTTTAATCGGAAAAAGTAGTTGGGGATGTCTTTCGTGTCTGAAATTATTTACCGTGGTAAAAACTACGGTATAATAGATAATTGGGCTCTGGATAAAAAAAGAGCTTTCAGACAGGTTAATGAGTTTAACCTTGTTTTAGCTGCTGTATCTATATCAGCATGGCCTATAGCAATCGGTTACAAAGTATACATCGGACTATTAATCCAGATTATTGCTTTCTTTTTATACCTGAGAGGACTCTATCTTGTAAAAAGCGAGAAACTCAGGCAAGCCCGCAGACTGGCTATCTATACTTTTGAAACACAGATGTTTCTTGTGGCTTTATTTGCCATTATGCCTACAAACATAAAACTCTTCCCCTGGTACTCTCCCGTATTTATTACTTTTATGAGTTATCCGGTGGTTGCTGCATTGTTTGATAAACCGGTTTTCAAACATATGGCAGTGGCATTTTCCCAGATAATTGCTTTACAGCTCATTGGGGAAATACTTTATCGCATCGGTTTTCCTGCTTTCCCCCATAATGAACAGGATATTCTGAATATCATTGTCTGCATCTATTCTATCGTCATGATCTCTTTACTCGTCTATCTTGTTTATAATGAGAATAAAAGTGTAAAGGAAAAGGAGATTGAGAGATCCAAAGAGCTGGAGAAGATACTTCATAAGCTTGAAGAAAATAACAGCGTGATACGTCAGCAGGCTGATGACCTGGCAAAACTGAATAATGCAAAGAATAAATTCTTTTCAATTATTGCCCACGACCTTAAATCACCGTATAACATCGTACTTAACTTCTCAGCTATTCTGAAAGAGAAGAGTATTAATGACCCGGATTATAATATCTATGCCAGGAGCTTATATGATACTGCCCTCCACAATTACAATCTGCTTGAGAACCTTCTTGAATGGTCAAGGGCCCAGATGGATGGGATAAAGGTCAGGCATACCATTTTTAGCATTAACGAGATTATTTTCAAGACAATAAACCTCGTTGGAGTAAGTGCTGAGAAGAAGAGACTGGAAATCATAAACAGGGTTGATAATTCACTGACCATCAGGGCTGACCGCGACCTTATGAATGTAATAATAAGGAATATCATTACCAATGCCATAAAATTCACAATACCTGGCGGTAAGATTATCATTTCAGGAAGAAAAATGGGCAGTCTGGCTGAGATAATTATAGAGGATAATGGTATAGGTATGCCGGAAGCTGTCAGGGAAAACCTGTTCAGGATAGATTATATTGAAAGCCGTAAAGGCACCGGTGATGAGAAAGGCACCGGATTGGGGTTAATACTCTGCAAGGACTTCATAGAGCTTCAGGGAGGCACAATAAGTGTGGAGAGTGAAGAAAATAAAGGTTCATCATTCATATTTACCGTACCTCTTGCCAGGGAAGGAGACAAAACCATATAAAAAGAGGGACGCCTTCAGCGCCCCTCATTCACCGGAAGTATTCTCAGATCAGTCACGTTTTGCTGTCACATTCATATCCTTTACAATCTTAACCAGTCTTATAAATTCACTACGGTATCCATCTTCATCATCACCTTTCCCTTCTGAGGCCATGGCAATTACATCTCTGTATGAGATATCGCCTTTGTACTGTGAGTTGCGAAGCAACATCCCGAAACCGGCCACTGCGGCAGAGAAACGAAACCGCTCTGATGTATCATCAAGACTCCTGATCTCTGTTCCTACTGCCTTCTCATATAGAGTGCTGGTAGCACCATCAGGCTCCTTATAACGCAGTTTTATCGTCAGCATCTCATTGTTATGTCTCTTCATGGCACTCTCCCTGGCTGTCTGATATTTAAGGGGGTCTACAGAAGACACACTCTCATCCGAGTCTGCAGGTATAATCTCATACAGCGCTGTCACCGTGTGTCCTGATCCCATCTCTCCCGCATCCTTGGTATCATCATTAAAATCCTCATTATTAAGCAACCTGTTTTCATAGCCTACAAGACGATAGGCTTTAACATATGCAGGGTTAAACTCAAGCTGAAACTTGACATCTTTGGCTATTGTGAACAGAGTGCCTCCGAACTCCTGTACAAGAACCTTGCGAGCCTCCTGCAGATTATCAATATAGGCATAGTTGCCGTTACCCTTGTCTGCAATTATCTCCATCTTATCATCCTTGTAGTTGCCCATACCGAAACCCAGCACGGTAATAAAGACACCCTTCTCTCTCTTCTCTTCAACAAGGCGTTCCATCCCACCGTTACTTGATACCCCCACATTGAAGTCACCGTCAGTGGCAAGGATTATTCTGTTGTTTCCACCTTTGATGTAATTCTCTTCGGCTATTTTGTATGCCAGCAACAATCCTGCACCTCCGGCTGTTGATCCTCCCGCCTGCAGGTTATCTATTGAATGCATTATCTTCTCTTTCTTATTACCAGGTGTGGATTCAAGGACCATACCAGCGGCTCCTGCATACACTACAATTGCCACCCTGTCCTGGGGCCTTAACTCACCTACAAGCAGACCAAAGGCAGACTTCAGAAGAGGCAATTTATTCGGACTATCCATTGAGCCGGATACATCTATAAGAAATACAATGTTTGAGGGAGGTAACTCCGACTTGTCAATACTCTTACCCCTGAGCCCTATGTGCAGCAGATTATGGCTCCTGTTCCAGGGGCAGACACTTGTCTCAGTATATACTGAGAATGGATACCTGCCGTCAGCTTCAGGGTAGTCATAATTGAAGTAGTTAACCATCTCTTCTATCCGCACGGCATCTGCAGGAGGCATCTGCCCCATGTTAATAAAACGACGGACATTTGAATAAGATGCCTTATCAACATCGATTGAGAAGGTAGAGAGAGGATCCTGCAAGACACTCTTATATCCATTCTCATTTATCGACGAATAACCCTCGGTGTTAAACTCAACATCATATGCTGCAACAGGAGCATATGCCTTCGCCTCTCGCGACTTGCCTGACCTGAAACTCATTTTTGAACTGCCATAACCAACTACCACACACTCTTCAAGCTTCGCCTCATCATTTTCGAGAACAACATTGATGATCCGTCTTCCGCCAACTTTCTCTTCCCTTGATTTCATGCCTACATATGCAAAGACAAGAATGTCATCATCAGACGATACATTTATTGTATAACGTCCATCAACATTGGTTATCGCACCAGTCTTTGTTCCCTTGATAAGAACGCTTACACCCGGTATGGGCGCCCCTGTATTGTCTGATACGGTACCATTTACAGTTATTGCTGCTGCCCCTGACATACAGACAGTGAGTAACATCGCTGCGATTAATGATATTAAACTTTTCATAACAGTTGTTTTTAGTTAAACTTCTGTAAATAGGATGCAACCTGAAATAAAATTCCATAAACCAAATATCATTTTTTTCAATTATGCTACCTTTAAAGCTGATAGAGTAATGAGAAGACACTTTTCATGTTTTTGAAAGTTTCCCGAAATAAGAAAAAGGATCTGACTGACGAGGCTCTGCTTCAGCGTTTCAGGGAGACAGGTGATATTAATGATCTGGGGCTGTTGTATTCGAGATACATGCATCTTGTTTATGGAGTGTGCCTGAAATACTTTAAGGAGAGAGAGGAGTCGCGCGATGCAGTAATAAGCATCTTTGAGAAATTAGCGACAGAAGTTAACAATCACAACATAAACACCTTCAGGAGCTGGCTCTATGTTGTTGCCAGAAATTACTGCCTGATGTCGTTACGTAGCCGGAAGAGCGAAGGTGAGAAGATAACAACAATGGTAAATGACCCTCTTTTTTTTATGGAAAATAGTGAAGAGATGCATCCTATTGACAGAGAGGAGGGATTAGATGACCAGAGACTCAACGACTGCATTGAGAAACTTAAAGAAGAGCAGAGGGAGTGTATAAGGTTGTTTTACTATAAGGACAAGTGTTATCTCGAGATTTCTGAGTTATTGGATATGGATGAAAAAAAGGTTAAATCATATCTTCAGAATGGAAAACGTAATCTGAAGATCTGTCTGGAGGCAAAGAATGTCACTGAGGCGCAGAGATAGAAAAGGACTGGCCCGTCTGTTAAGATATACCTCAGGAGGTATGGATGGGAAAGAGCGCAATGCCTATGAAAAGGATCTGCAGAAGGATCCTTTTGAAGCTGATGCGGCTGAGGGCTTCTCTATGATCACTGCAGAAGAGGCGGATAAAGACATTGCTTTCTTAAGGCGGAGGCTTATGAACAAGGGCAGTGACCGCATAACCATCCCCCTGTTGAGGGCAGCTTCGCTGGCTGGTGTGGTTCTCATATCTGTATTAATGTATGAGACACTTAAAGGCGACAGAAAAGAGATGCTTTTAAGCGATAACAACATCCCTGCCAGAGAATTAAAACCGCTTCCTGTTGCTGTAACAGAAGGGATAAAAAAGGCAGCCCCTGTTCATGATATCAAAGAAGCATCGGAGGAAAAAGATGATTTCGACAGTGAGATAGATATAACCACGACTGTGGCTGAAAAGGCTGAGGAAAAGGAGATTACCGAGATAGCTGTGGCTGCTGAGACAAAAAGAGTCGCCAGCTCTGAAGAACAACGATTGTCTAACTTCAGGCTGATGGAAGAGATGAAGGCAAAGGGGATGGATAAAGCAAGGGCGTCAAAGCAACCAGCAATACTTGAGGGTACGGTCATCTCTGTTGATGACGGATTGCCTCTGCCGGGTGCATCAGTGGTAATAAAAGGAACCTCCAAAGGTGCCATGACCGATATTAATGGTCATTTTACCATTGACGCAACCACTGACAGTTCACTGATGCTTGTGGCAAGCTATATTGGTATGGAGACCATGGAGATGAAGGTGACACCTGACACAGAGATGCTGATAGCGCTAAATTCTAATAAGGTGGCTCTGGACGAGGTTGTTGTTGTTGGCTATGGAACAAGCAAACGCAGTGACTCAGAAGAGAGCTACGATTATACCCCGCCACTGCCATCCACCGGTAATGAGGCCTTCAAGGATTACCTGAAGCAGAATCAGCGTTATCCTGATGGTACTGAGGCAACTACACGTGTTGTTGTAGTAATAGTCATGAAAGTAGGCGTTGATGGCACCCTGTCTGATATTACAGCAGTAAGAAGCCCCTCAAAGCCCTTCACTGATGAAGCGATAAGACTGATCAAAGAGGGTCCCGGCTGGAACCCGGCCAGAGTTAACGGCGTTGCCAGGGAGGATAAAGTAAGAGTCAGAATTGTCTTTAACCCCTGAAACAGTTAAAGTCCCAGCTCCTTCTCCAGACGTTCTTTCTCTGCCTCATAGCCTGGTTTCCCAAGCAATGCAAACATATTTTTCTTGTATGACTCAACCCCCGGCTGATCAAACGGGTTTACTCCCAGAAGATAACCACTGATGCCGCATGAGAGTTCAAAGAAATACATCAGTTGACCCAGAACCGTCTCACTTACCTCCGGGAGTGTTATTGTCATTACCGGAACACCTCCGTCAATATGAGCCAGGCGCGTTCCTGCCTCAGCTTTATGATTCACCTCATTAAGATGTTTCCCGGCAATGAATCCGATGCCGTCAGAGTCATCATCAGATGAAGGGACAACAAGTGAGTGACGTGCATTTTCAACAGAGATAACTGTCTCAAAAAGTTTGCGTTCACCCTGTTGTATGTACTGACCCATTGAATGCAGGTCAGTGGTAAAGACAACAGAAGAGGGATATATGCCCTTTCCTTCTTTGCCTTCACTCTCTCCAAAGAGCTGTTTCCACCACTCGGCCAGATATGTGAGGGATGGCTCAAAACTCACAAGAATCTCTGTGTTATAACCCCTGGTATAAAGATAATTACGGGCAGCAGCGTATACCACAGCCATATTAAAGGTAGTGTCGTTTCCCTCTCTTAAAAGGAGAGCGGCTTCTTTCATGCCTCCAACAAAGGCATCGATATCGAGCCCTGCGAGAGCCATGGGTAAAAGGCCTACCGGAGTCAGCACTGAATAACGGCCTCCTACATTATCAGGTATGACAAATGTCTCATACCCCTCCTTTACAGCCAGATTGTGGAGAGCACCTTTGTGTGCGTCGGTGACAGCAACAATATATTTTTGCTTCTCATCTGTACCTGCAACAGACGCAAGGTGATCTCTCAATATTCTGAAAGCAATAGCGGGCTCTGTTGTGGTACCACTCTTTGAGATAACAACAATATTAAACTTTCTGGCACCAAGAAATGAAAGAAGGGAGGAATGATAGTCCTCACTGAGGGTATGACCGGCAAAGACTACTTTATGGTCCTCATTCTTCCCGAAAGGATCTGAGAGAGCTTCTATAACAGCTTTGGCTCCAAGGTATGACCCTCCAATACCTATCACCACAGTAATGTCAGCCTGACTTTTAAGCCGTTCTGCACACCTTTTTATTGCTTCAGTCTGGTTACCTATAGTATCAGGCAGATTCATCCAGCCTAGAAAGTCATTACCACGTCCGGTAGCATTGCGTAGGACTGAAATCTGCTTTATTGATTCATTGTAGAATTTCTCAGGTATATCATCTGCAACAAATGTGCTTATACCTTTAATGTCAAGTGTGATCATACACTAATATTTAACTATTTTAATATTCTCGTCAGGTTTCTTATCTCTTTTGCGGCAGGACTCTCATCATAGAGAATCCTGTATACTGTCTCAGCAATAGGAACTATCAGGTTCTTCTTTCTTGTCACCTCATGAATGCAGCTGGCAGCATAATATCCCTCAGCCACCATTGTCATCTCCATCAGGGCATTACGTACAGTGTAGCCTTTTCCTATCATATATCCCAGGGTACGGTTGCGGCTGAACTGTGAGTAACCGGTCACCAGAAGGTCGCCAAGATAAGCCGAATCAGTAATATCGCGGTCATCAGGAGAAATAGCCTCCACAAATTTTCTCATCTCACCGGCAGCATTGGCAAGCAAGACTGCAAGAAAATTATCACCATAGCCCAATCCATGACATATGCCTGCACAAATCGAGTAAATGTTCTTCATTACAGCAGCATACTCCACCCCAAAGATATCACGTGAGATATTTGTTATCACGTGAGATATTTGTGATGAGCCATCTGTTTGCGAAGAGTTGTGCCACCATCGAAGCCCTCTCCATGTCAGGAGATGCGAAAGTAAGATATGTTAGTTTCTCCATTGAGACCTCTTCGGCATGGCTGGGGCCTGTCACTATTACTATCTTGTCATATGGGACATTATAAGCATTGTGAATATACTCGCCTACAACGGTATTGTCACCCGGCACAATGCCTTTGATACCTGAACAGACAGTCTTTTCTCTCAGGAGATCATGCCGCAGGCCACTGAGTTCATTCTTCAAAAAAGCTGCCGGAGTGACAAGTATCACAACCGGAGATGATTCAACTGCAACATTAATATCATCAACCGGTCTGACAAGCTCAGTGTCAAAGACAACTGAGCTTATATAATGAGGGTTGTTATGGTAACGACGAATATGTCTGAATATCTTAGGACGATCAATATACCAGGTTATCTTCCTGTTGTTTGATGTCAGAAGCATGGCAAGTGTTGTAGCCCAGCTTCCTGACCCCACCACTGATATATCTGACTCTAATAGATCATGCATCTGTAAAATTTT
>QKCK01000275.1 GCA_003245695.1 Bacteroidota bacterium
ATGTTGGCTGAGAAAGAGCTGGAATACCGTGAAGGAGATAATATTAACATAGGTTGGTATTGTTCTGACAGGATATGCCTGAAGGGTTACTCAGAGAAACCAGCCCTTATCTTTGAAGGGTTTGGAGGCAGGGAAAGAGTCTATACCTTTAATGATATACGGCTTGCAAGTAATACTGTGGGAGCCTTTCTTTCAAAACTGGGTTTGAGATCTGAAGAGAGAGTGTGTCTGTTTATGGACAGGATTCCTGAACTCTATTTCTCATTTCTTGGGATATTGAAAATAGGGGCAGTTGTTCAGCCTTTGTTTTCAGCCTTTGGTGAAGAATCTCTTTACGTCAGACTTGATGATGCCGCTACCAGGGCCATTATTACCCAGAAGAAACATCTTTCAAAAGTCAGGAAAATAGTTGAAAAACTACCTTCGCTTGAGTTTATTATTGTTGTGGATATTGACAAGTCAAAATCTCCGGGTGTGAGAGAAATTCCATTTGATCTGGAAGATGAAACTCCCGTTGAGTCGCTTGATATATTTCCAACAAAAGCCGAATCACCTTCACTGCTTCATTATACCTCAGGCACAACTGGTCAGCCAAAGGGAGTCAGACATGTTCATTATTCTTTAATATCACAGTATCTGACCACAAAGTGGGTTCTTGATCTCACTGAAGATGATGTTTACTGGTGCACTGCTGATCCGGGCTGGGTTACAGGAACCTCATACGGGATAATAGGACCATGGAGTCTTGGAGCTACATTATGTGCTTTAGACACAGGTTTTTCAGCGGAGACCTGGTATCGGTTCATTGAGAAGAATAGAATAACAGTCTGGTACTCAGCCCCTACTGCCATAAGGTCGTTAATGAAGGCAGGTGATGATGTGCCTGGTAAATTTGATCTTTCCTCACTCAGACATCTTGCTAGTGTTGGTGAGCCTCTGAATTCAGAGGCAGTTTTATGGTCGCAGAAGGTACTTGGGTTGCCTTTTCTTGACACTTTCTGGCAGACAGAGACAGGCTCTGTTATGATAACAAATATTCCGGGACTAAGGATAAAACCTGGTTCTATGGGAAAACCCTTCCCGGGTATTACCGCAACAATCCTTGATCCTTCCACTTATGAACCTGTAAATGAGCCTGGCAGGGCGGGTCTTATAGCATTCAAACCAGACTGGCCGGCCCGTATGCGTGGTTATTGGAATAATGAGGTTAAGTTTCGTGAAAAGTTTGTTAATGACTGGTACCTGTCTGGTGACAGGGCAACAATAGACAAAGACGGCTATTTCTGGTTTATTGGAAGAGACGATGATGTTATTAATACCGGAGGACATCTTGTAAGTCCCTTCGAGGTAGAGTCAGCCCTTCTTGAACACCCGGCAGTAAGTGAGTCTGCCGTAGTGGCTAAACCTGATGAGATAAATATGGAGGTTGTTAAAGCCTTTATCAGCCTGAAACAAGGTTATGAGCCTGACGCTGACCTTGAACTTGACATAATGAACTTTGTCCGTAAACGCCTCTCATCTATTGCTATGCCACAGGAGATAGAATATATGGATAAGCTTCCCAAAACAAGAAGCGGAAAGATAATGCGACGACTTTTACATGCCAGGGAATGGGGAGAGGAGATAGGTGATATCTCTACACTTGAGAACGATTAGTTTTAATTGTATAAATAATATTTAGCAGAATATGGATGCACAAAAACAGGAAGAGGCAAGGGTAATGATACTCGATTATGTTAAAAAAGAATACATAGACGATGATGATGTTACCCTTGATTATGATACCCCACTCATCTCGAGTGGATATGTTGACTCATTCTCTATGGTCTCACTTCTGGTCTTTCTTGAAAAGAAGTTTAGCATTAAAATACCTCCAAGTCAGGCTACCCCTGCTGCTTTTGATAGTGTTAACAAAATAGCTGAGCTGGTTTCCAGATTTGTGGGATAGACCATTATGCCATTGATGATTAATAGATTTGATGTTGTTAATGTAAGACTCAGAAACCCTTTAAGGGGATAAATACTGTAGGTAAAAGGAGCAGGAATCCCAACACAACAAGAATTACCATAAATGGGAGTATCCATCTGAACCATTTGTCGTAAGGGATTTTAGCCACACTAAGAACTCCCAGCAACACACCGGAGGTGGGTGTTATCATATTTGTAAAGCCATCGCCAAACTGGTAAGCCATAACAGTAGCCTGACGTGAAATGCCAATGAGATCAGAGAACTGGGACATCATAGGCATAGTAAGTGCCGCTTTGGCAGAGCCCGACGGCATTACAAGGTTAATGAGGTTCTGAACAACATACATCATACTTATCGAGGCAGTTCTGCCCATGCCTGATATTGACTCTGATAGCTTGTAGAGAATAGTGTCTATTATATTACCATTATTTAGAATTACTATAATTCCGCCGGCAAGACCTACTATCAGTGCTGCAGATTGAATGTCTTTAACCCCATTTAAAAATAGCTTGGTTATTGTATTTGGTGAATAACCCATTGCAATGCCTGTAGCCAGACCCATAGCAAAGAACAGTGCCGCAATTTCCATGATGTACCAACCATAACCCATTACGCCGGTAATCAAAGCTACTATTGTGAAAAGGAGGATGTTGATTACGAAAAAGTGAACTGATTTGCGGAGAGAAATTATTGATGAGGTAATAAAGAGAATTGTTATCAGAGGTATGGCCGGAAGCTTGATGCCTCTTTCACCAATGTTGAATTGTGTCATTGGATAAAAGAGTGAAAAGAGTATCATAATAACAGAGATCAATAAAAAGGCTATCCAGGCAGATGAAGGGGTATGATAGTCTGTTGTAGCGGATTCTGCTCCCTGACGTTCCCTCCAGTAGCTGTCATCCTTAAAGACAAGAGATGAAGATGGGCTCTTCTTGACTCTTCTGGCATATTGAAGAATAAATGTAAAACCCGTTGCAGATATTATTAGCCAGCAAAGCAAACGATATCCAATCCCTGAGAAAAGAGGCAGCCCGGAGAGCCCCTGTGCAATGCCAATTGTGAAAGGATTCAGAATGGCTCCGGCAAATCCTAATGCCGCAGCTACAAAACATAATGACACCCCGACAATAGAGTCATAACCCATTGAAATTGCCAGTGGAACAAAGATTATGATAAAGGCTATAGTCTCTTCACTCATCCCAAAGACTGCTCCAAAAATACTGAACATAGTCATTATCAGGATAAAGATGAGGTTATCAGCACCCAGCATTCTTATAATCCTGTTATGCTCAATCCGGGAGGTGAAACGTAGAAATGCCTGTATGGCAACATCAATTGCTTTGCTTTCATTCATTATCCAAAAGGCACCTCCTATAATAAGCACAAAAACAATTATATCTGCTTTATCAACAAAACCATCAAACAATGCTGAAAATATCTGCCATGTCTGGGGATTTCTTTCAGTGTAATGGAATGACCCCGGGATAACTACATTCCTGTCGATGCCATTTACATTTACAATATTCCGTTCAAAACTTCCTCCGGGGACAACCCATGTCAGTATGGCTGATAATACTACTATAGAGAAGACAATAACATAGGTATGTGGTATCTTTTTTAGCATTGCGATTTGTTTTATGATTTTTTGAGCCCCGGCTTTTTTCTATCTGACTTGCTCAGGCTCTATAGTTTGGTTTGAGTCTATCCAAAGAACAGAGTTTCCTGTTCCGAATTCATTATCTTCCCATAAATCATTGGCAGGATCAAGCATCCAGACTCCATCAATAATGAATTTGTAGATTGTTTTGCCTGTTTTAAGGTAAACAGGTAGTATCCATCCTTTTTCTTTTCTTGACATACGGTATCCGGGGTTGCTGAAGTTGTTAAAATTCCCTGTAACCATCACCTCTACTGCATTCTGATGTCCATTCACCACAAACAGATGGTTTGGCTTAAAAGACAGAAAAGAGTTTGTGAAATCACCTGATCCTGTCGTGTTTTCATTAGAGGGATCCGTCATCCACTCTCCGTCAACAATGAATTTGTATTCATAATTGCCTGCAGGAATAGCTATGGATATCTGCCATCCGTCGCTTCCTCTGACCATTCTTAGTTCATCAGTTCTCCAGTCATTGAATGTCCCTGTCAGAATAACATTATTGGCATTATTATAACCCTCTAGAAAGAAGGTGTGCTGATCGCCTATAGTTATAAATGAATTTCTGTTCCCATTCCCGTCTTCCCTGATATCAGGGTTGTCAGGATCAGTAAACCATTCATCGCCAGTTATAAACTTGTATGAATATGTCCCTTCTTTAAGGTATATTGGTAATATCCATCCATTTTCTGTCCTATGCATATTCAATCCCGTCTGACTCCAGTTGAGGAAGGCTCCTGTTACCCGTACATCAGATGCTTCTCTTCTGCCAGCTATTCTAAATGTGTAGTTGGGACAATAAACAACAGAGTTATAGTCGCCGTTCATGTCGTCTTCCTTCAGGCTGTTTAGTGGATCAGGGCTCCATCGGCCATCGATGATATACTTATAAGAGTATTTTCCAGGCGCCAGTTTTATTTTTGCTACCCATCCTGAGTCAGCCTTAACCATTGCTGTTGCTGCAGTACTCCAATTATTAAATGTGCCTGACAGATATATTTCCGATGACTCTGTAAAACCAGGCAGCCAGAAGACAGCTGTCCCATCATTGTAGTGGAAGACTCCTTCTCTAAGAAAACCATTGATGCCAAAATTATCAGAAAGGGATCCCTGAATCTGGAGTTTCTCAAGCTGATGTGATATCATAAAGACAAAGCCATTCATTGCAAGTGTGTCGGCCATAGTTAATAGTGGTCTGGAAAGATCAATAAAACGTGAACCGATTTTCCTCTTTTTCCAGGCGATGCCATTTAACGTGAATTCCTTTTCCCCTTTATATGCCATCTCAATGGTAACTGAATCAAGTCCGAAAATGTCCGATACCTCTTTTATCTTCGCATCATTCCAGTCTCTGTCAAGCCGGTATATAATCTGGTTGTTCTCAACCCTGCAGATATCAACCTTCTTATCATTAAACTGACATGAAAAGAATAACGAAAGCAGTAAAATACAAAACAGATATATGGCTAATTTCTTCATATTCATTTCTTTGTGTGATATATGACACCTATCTGCTGTTTTGGAAAATTAATACAGAAAATGCCTTTTTTAAAAAAATCATAGCCAAGCATTCCATCAATAGAAGTTCCATAGGCCTCCCTGAGGGTGCTGAGATTCGCAATAACTGTGGTCATGGGCGATAACTGCCTTTCCCCCAGTCTGAAATCAGTCATGGTGCCAAACAACACCTCTGACTTTGTTGTCCCTACTCCGTTAAGATCAGATTTTCTGATTATTGAGATTGATTTTAGAACATTCTTACCGGCATTGCTGCCAATGACATTTGTCTCAGCCCCGGTATCAAGGCAGAATTTCATCTCTTTTCCTGCTATGGTTCCTCTGATGAAAAGTATCCCATTTACAGTTTCAAATTTCTGAGAATAATCTGCTGCAAAATCAGGATCAGAATCAGATACCCTTATACCTTCACTGTTGGTCTCATAGAGCTGTAATGACCGGCTGTTTATGTCTAATATTATCTCAAAACCTCTGAGTATCTCAAATCCGAACAGTCCAAGTACTTTAACCCCTTTTTGATTTTCAATATGGCTCAGGTCAGCCACCTGAGCCTGGAACTTCTTCATCTCAAGGTCCGAGGCCTTAAGGTTACCCATAGTTATTATATCTCCCTTTGCAACAGCTCCGGTGATGCCATTTGAGGTGTGGCTGTTAATAGGAACATATTTCCTGAAATATGTTTTGTTGACAACAATGCCTGATGCGCCTGTATCAAACACCAGGTTTCCTGACTGACCGTCTATTACAGCTTCAAGCATAAATAGCCTGCCTGCTGTTTTCAGCGGCAGAATAATATAGCTTTCTCCCGATACAATCTCTGCCTGTTTGTAGACCGCTCCGTCAAAGTCAGTGTGAAATTCCGGAGACAGAACTGACAGGTTCCGTTCATTGATGATTGCAGGGTCAGTAAATAATATTAAGAGAACAGCAATCAAAGTTGCAGAAGGGTGTGTGTAAAGGGATAGTCTGTATGATACTGCACCTTTCATAGGAGGTAATTCATGAGGCAAGGTATCATTTCTTTCTGAAAAAAGGTAAAATGATTATCAGTGTGGATCATTCAAAGGGATTTTTCTTTGAGAAGTCAGGTATGTAACATCTGTGGCTGTCATATTCCTGCAGCCAGCCGCGATGAAACCCCAGGGCATAGAATGCCTCAATAACAGACTCATACTCCTCTCTGTTTATTGTTCTTTGCATCTGGCGGTTTATGCCTCTGCCGGAGTGATCTCTTTCAGGCGGAAAGTATTGTGACATAAGGGAGATGTGTAAGTTGGGGGAGAGCTCTTCTGCTATCAGTTTAAGCACCCCGATACTATTTTCAGTGGCACCCGGAAGCACGAGGTGGCGTACTATTATTCCACGTATAGCTATACCTTTTTCGTTTGTCTGAAGGGTTACGCCGCACTGGCGCATCATTTCCTTCAATGATGCCAGGGCAGCAGCACTGTAACCAGGTGCCGACGATAGCTGTTCAGCCATCAAATCATCAGAATACTTGAAGTCAGGAAGCCAGACATCAACGAGTCCCTCAAGGCTTCTTATTGCATCAACATTGTCATATCCATTGCAATTGTAGATTACAACGGGAAATACACTCCTGTGGTGCAACTCCTCAATGATACGCTTTACCTGTCTGATACAATGTGACGGAGAGACAAATCCCAGATTGCCTTCGCTACGGGATAGAAGTGTACAGATGTGGTCACATACTTCTTCCAGGGATAGGGGAACGCCTGTTTCTTTACAGTTGTCTGAAATTGAATGGTTCTGGCAATAAACACACTGCATATTACAGTGTTCAAAGAAAACATTTACAATGCCATTCTCTCTTGACAGAGGCGGTTCTTCACCATAATGGAGACAGATTGATGCAATATGAATCTCATCATCAAGTCTGCACCAGCCCGAAGCACCGGAAGAGCGGTCTGCATTACACTTTCGTGGACACTGGTTGCATTTCATAAGACTAAGATAACAGTTCTGAGCTCTTTTATTATTGCATGACTGCAATTATCTGTTCCTTGTCTGAATTGAAATGCTTTAACTATCTCTTTTCTTCATGTCAGACTGAAAGAGTAGTTAATTATTTCTCTGAAAGAGTTGTTTAATGACTTCAGACCTGGGTCTTTCAGATTTTATCTTTTGCCTTGTGTGTTTTTTCTTTCAACACACCTGTTAAGGTAGCAGATGTTGCTTTTTCAATAGTGACAAGCGCATAATCTCCCGGTCTGACATCTGACGACTCAAAGACAACAACTTTATTTCCTGAAGTCCGGCCCGTCATTGTCAGCCCGGCAATAGCCTTTTTTGCAACACCTTCAACAAGTACCTCATAGGTCTTCCCGATATCCTTTTTCTTGCCGGAAGCAGACAGACTGTTCTGGAGATCAATAATCTCGTTAAGCCTTGAAGTCTTTACCTCTTCAGGGATGTCATCTTTAAAATGACGTGCTGCCTTTGTGTTTGGCCTCTCTGAGTATTTAAACATATAGGCAAAGTCAAACTCTACCTCTTTCATCAGTGATAGAGTCTCGTTATGTTCTTCATCACTCTCTCCACAAAACCCTGCAATAATATCAGTTGATATTGTACAATCAGGCAATATATTTTTTATAGCATTTACCCTTTCAAGGTACCATTCGCGTGTATATCTGCGATTCATCCTGCTTAGCGTGGTTGAGCTTCCGCTCTGCACTGGCAGATGGATGTGTTTGCATATATTGTGGTGCCGGGCCATAACAGTCAGTAGTTCATTGGAGAAGTCTTTTGGATGGTTGGTTGAGAACCGAACTCTCAGCAGTGGGCTTATTGATGCCACCATCTCAAGTAATTCAGGAAAAGTCACATGGTTATCTCCGGAGTCGTTTGGTGACCAGTAATAAGAGTCAACATTCTGTCCCAGGAGAGTGACTTCACGGTAACCCCTGTCGAATAGCTCTTTTGCCTCACCGAGTATTGATTTCGGGTCCCTGCTTCGTTCAGCCCCACGGGTGTATGGCACCACGCAATATGAACACATATTGTTGCAGCCTCTCATTATCGAGATAAATGATGAGACGCCATTGCTCTCCATTCTTACGGGTGATATGTCGGCATATGTCTCTTCTCTTGACAGCAATACATTCACAGCCTTGTGTCCCTCTTCTACTGTATTGACCAACGAAGGCAGATCACGGTAGGCGTCAGGCCCCACAACCAGGTCAACGCCTCTGTCACTCTCAAGTAGCTGCTCCTTAAGTCTCTCAGCCATGCACCCCAATACTCCGATCATTACCGAAGACTTTTTTCTCTTTATGCTTCTGAAGAGATCAAGCCTGCCCCATACGCGCTGTTCTGCATTGTCACGGATAGAACATGTATTTACAAGTATCAGATCAGCATTCTGTATCTCTGAAGTAACCTCAAGCCCGCTCTTATTTAGTATTGATGCCACCACCTCACTGTCAGCAAAATTCATCTGACAACCGTACGTCTCTATATAATATCTCTTTCCCATGGTTATTATTATGCGGCAAAAGTATCTAAAAGTCTTTAAAGACAAAATTATCAGGCATGAAAGTCAGAAATCTGTTTATTCATCATTCAGAACTGAAAGCCTGAAAACAGTAAATATTATCGTTACTCTATCTGATCATCCGGCTCTTTCGACTTTAATAAAGAAATGTATACATTTGTAATATTAACTCAACAAAACTGGTTATGTCAGGACACAATAAATGGTCAACCATCAAGAGAAAAAAAGGTGCTGCTGATGCAAAGCGAGGTAAGATCTTTACCAAGATAATAAAGGAGATAATGATCTCTGTGCGTGAAGGCGGCTCCGATCCCGACGGTAATGCGCGTCTTAGGCTGGCAATTCAGAATGCAAAAGGGGCAAACATGCCCAAAGAAAACATTGAGCGGGCAATAAAGAAAGCCTCTGGTTCAGATGCAGCAGCATATGAAGAGATGACTTTTGAGGGTTATGCAACCAACGGCATTGCTGTTTTTGTTGAATGCCTGACTGATAATCATAATCGTACACTGGCAAATACCCGCTATATCTTCAATAAATATAATGGTGCTCTTGGCAACAACGGTTCACTGACATTTTTATTTGACAGGAAGGGTATCTTCACTATAAAAAGCGAGGGGTTTGCTCTCGATGAGGTGGAACTTGATCTGATAGACGCCGGAGCTGAGGATATTGAAGCAGATAATGAGGTTGTTACAATAACATGTGCAAAAGACGACTTTGGTACTCTTAACCGCAAACTCCTGTCACTTGGTATAGAACCAGAAGAGGCAGGGCTGAAACGGATACCAAATGACACAAAGATACTTGAGCTGGAGGCAGCACGGAGAGTACTTAAACTTGTTGAAGCTCTGGAAGATGATGATGATGTCCAGGCTGTTTATCATAATCTAGGAATGACTGATGAACTTGCTGCTTCACTTGACTGAAATAAGATAAACAATCTTATGTAAAATCGCTATATTTGTAACATGAAAATCAAGCTACTTTTTCCTTTGATCCTGATGACTTTTTCAGTTTCATTATGTGCTCAGGATAGCTTTAAAATTGTTGATCTTCTCAACAAGGACAGGAGCGAAGAAGAGAAAGAGATGCTCATTATAAATCAGGATCCCCGTATTGATACTCTTGTCAGCAGACACATCATTGCAAATTCGCATAGGAGCGGTGTACGCGGTTACAGAATACAGATATACAGGGGGGGGCACAGAACAGCACAGGAGGAGGCAAACAGGGTTATGGCTGGCTTTATCAGTGATTTTCCTGATATACCAACACACCTCTCATTTGATAAACCAAACTGGTTTAAGGTAAAGGTAGGCGATTTCAGATCAAGAGAAGAAGCTGCATTGTTTTTCTACAGAATCCTTCAGAAGTATCCTGACGCTTATCTGATTAGGGATGATATAGAATTAGAAAACGCCGGCAGGTAAAAATCATGAGTGATAGTATTAAGCATGAATGTGGGATAGCGCTGATGAGGCTGCTGAAGCCCACGAGCTACTATATTGAAAAATACGGATCATGGGATTACGGGTTGCAGAAGATGTACCTGATGATGGAGAAACAGCATAACCGTGGACAGGATGGGGCCGGCCTTGCTGGTATAAAAATCGGAGCCAGACCCGGAACAAGGTATATCTTCAGACAGAGGTCTAATGTTCCTAATTCAATAAAGACAATTTTCAACAATATCTATTCTGAGATTAACCGCAACTGTCCCAAGGGTGATAAAAACTGGGAGAACCCATCTTTTATTGCTGAAGATGTGCCGTTTGCATGCGATGTCTACCTGGGCCATCTCCGCTATGGAACCTACGGAAGCTATAATATAGACTATGTACATCCGGTCTCACGTGAGAATAACTGGAGATCACGGAGCCTGGTTATGGCAGGTAATTTTAACCTGACAAATGTTGGTGTGATCTTTAATCATCTCCTTGATATAGGTCAAAGCCCGGTTGATTTCTCTGATACAATAACCATCCTGGAGAACATAGGGCACTTTCTTGACGATGAGGTCGAAAGACTGTATAAGTATTACAAGGATAAAGGGTTTTCAAAGCGTGAGGCATCACCGGTAATAGAGCATAATCTTAATCTGGCTTCTGTGCTTCGTGAGGCAGCAGAGCGATGGGATGGAGGTTATGTCATGGCCGGAATGCTGGGGCATGGCGACTCATTTGTCATTCGTGACCCCGCCGGTATAAGACCAGCATTCTGGTATGCAGATGATGAGGTAGTTGTGGCAGCTTCTGAACGTCCGGTTATACAGACTGTCTTTAACAGGCGTACCAGTGACATTAACGAGCTTGATCCGGGGAAGGCACTGATAATAAAATCATCAGGCGAATGCTTTACTGAAGAGATATTGCCTGCCTCAAAGCCGATGAAATGCTCCTTTGAACGAATTTATTTCTCACGCGGTACGGATAAAGATATTTATCGTGAAAGGAAAAAGCTTGGTGAGATACTTACTTTGCCAGTTCTGGAGACAGTAAATTTCGATATTGCAAACACTGTATTCTCTTATATTCCCAATACAGCCGAGAGCGCATTCTTTGGACTGCTTAAAGGTCTTGAAGACTGGCTTAATAAACGTAAAACAGAAGAGATCCTGGCAAAAGGACATTCAATCTGTGAAGAAGATCTCAGAAGAATAATTGACCAGCGACCACGGATTGAGAAGATTGCTGTTAAAGATGCCAAACTGCGAACATTCATTACTGAGGATAAGAACCGTAATGACCTGGTTGCACACGTATATGATGTAACTTACGGAGTTATAAAAAGAGGAGTAGATAATCTGGTAATCCTTGATGACTCTATTGTCCGTGGGACAACACTGAGAGAGAGTATTATCAGAATTCTTGACAGACTTGAGCCAGCAAAAATAGTGATTGTCTCCTCTTCACCGCAGATCAGATATCCTGACTGCTATGGTATAGATATGTCACAGTTGGGTGACTTTGTAGCCTTCAGGGCAGCAATAAGCCTTTTGATTGAGACAGGAAGAGAATCACTCATTAACGAGGTATATTCCAGAGCGCTTGCAGAACTGTTGAAGCCTGACAATGAAATGGTAAACGTTGTGAAAGAGATTTACGCCCCATTTGATGATAATCAGATATCTGAAAAGATAAGCAGGATGATGAAAACACCAGACACAAAGACTGAGGTGGAGGTTGTGTATCAGACTGTTGACGGGTTACATGAGGCCTGTCCTAGAAATCTGGGCGACTGGTATTTTACCGGAGAATATCCTACACCTGGTGGTAACAGGGTTGCAAACAGAGCCTATGTCAATTTTATTGAGGGCAAAGGTACCAGGGCTTACTGAAAGGTAATGAAGATTTAAATCTGTTGATCCAGATCATAATCCTCTCTGTAAGATGAGAGATGCCTGTTAACCTTTTCAATGTACATGTCACGAACGGTAATCATTATGCCTGTCTCCTCAACATTCCCGAAATGGTGGTTTATAAATGTGCCAAAACATTTCATAGTAGGTGATAGGCTCATATATGCATGAATCAGAGGTGGAACATTCTCATTGTACTTCCTTACCTCCTGCGCAAGTATTTTATAATCTTCCTTGAAAGTCTTGCCTGTGAAGATCTTTTTCATCTCCTCCTCATGAACATCAATATAAATTGGATCGGCCGGAACAGCCAGCTCTTCCTTGTCATTGAAGTGTTTTATCATGAAGAAGAGGATTAAATTTCTTGCATCCACATTGAAATGCGTATACATGGTCACCTTGCCAAACAGATATCGGATCTGGGGGTTGTCAATGATAATTGCACCAAGCCCATCCCATAGATTGTCAAGTGCAAAGAGGCTCTTTCTCCCCATTGTCCCGGTCTGATATTCAGGTCTTACAAATGATCGCCCCAGTTCCATTGTGTGACGCAGATATCTCCTTCTGAACTTCCTGGAGAATGTGAAATATGATGACGATGCAAACCTGTCTACAGTAAAGTCCTTTTCATGTCTCTCACGGAAAATAAACCTGTAGCCACCTATAATCTCCTTGTTGTCAGGATCCCAGACAATAAGTTGTTTCTGCGGATGCTCCACGGAGAGATCATATTCATCCACATCAATGGCATTGCCAGTCCCTCCTCCGGCATGTCTGAATGTTATCTCCCTTATTCTCCCAACCTCTCTCATCAGCTTCGGTGAAGAGTGATTGTCAAAGAGATACACTTCATTGTTCCCGTTGTTCGTCTTTCGAAGAAGAGTTATTTTGGATAATTCCTCAATAATCTCCTCTGTCGGAGTAGCGTCTGGTATAGGTTCCTTTATCTCCATTCTGTAAACAATTACCGAAAGTAGCATCAAAATTAATGCATTTCCATGCTTTTTGTAACACCAAGATGATATGTTTTGTTCCGGACCCAATCAGCCCACTCAGAAGGGGTCTTCGATTTGTCAAATGACTGCCATGGTATCGGTTCCCCAAAAATAAGATTTATCTCCTTCTCTTTCTGCTTGAACATCTCATCAGCAAGATATAACATCTCTATGTTTGCCTTTATGCCCAGCATTGTGCGGATCCTCGACAAATTATAAAAAAACGAACTGTTCTTTCCTGAAAAATAGCACGGAATAACATTCCGCTTATGTTGAACAGCTTTGACAATAAAACTCTTTTGCCATGGCAGGTCCTTTATAGTACCTCCTATCTTCCTTGAACATATCCCGGCAGGGAAATAGAGTATCTGAGCATCAGAGGCATATGCTTCCTCTATTTTCATTGCTGCTTCCCTCCCCTGTGAACCATGCTTGTTTATTGGAAGAAAGATACCTGAATAATTCTGCAGATATAGAAGTATGTCATTTACGGGGAATTTGATTGAAGGATAATGCTTTGAAAGCTCGCTTATAAAAACCATGCCGTCGAGGCCTCCCAGGGGATGGTTTGATACAAAAATATATCTGCCCTCTGCAGGAAGCCTGTCGCTACCCAATGAGTTATAATTCACACCCAGCATCTCAAGCATCGCCTCATTGAATTCAAAATCCCTGAGATGTCCGTTCTTCCTTAACGTGTTGTTTATCTCATCCTGATGAATAATGTGCTTCAGATACCTTACAATAAAACGAGGAACGACATTCCTCAGCCGCGGATTCTTTCCGTAAAGCACTTTCTCAACGTCAATCTCTAGTGCTTCATCTGCCATTTTCTTCCTGATTTTTGTAATTCATACAAAGATAGAAAAAATAGGATAGCGGCGCTGCCCGGCCTGATCATCTCTTCATTCTCAAAAAAAATAATGAAGGAGCAGAAAAAGTTTTCAACAACGGTGAAGAAAAATGGAGTAAAGTGGGGAGATGTGGGGT
>QKCK01000112.1 GCA_003245695.1 Bacteroidota bacterium
TTTTCAACATACCACAGGTAGGCCTCTACATTCCTATAACCCATATCATATAGAGTGTTCATGTATCCGGCTGCCTGACCTTTATGGCTGTTCTCCTGCTCTCCGAATTTATAGTCAACAACTATCACTTTCTCATCTGATATCATCACTCTGTCGGGTCTGCGTGCTGATCCTGAAGGCAGAAGCATTGTCGCCTCTGTCCGGATATCAAAGGTACCGTCAAACCAGGTGACAACCCTTTTATCACTGATGATAGAGCTGAGGCGCTGTTTCATCTGGCTGATCTCTTCATTTCTAATCATTCCCTCCTCTGCCAGTTTAACCACGGCACTATCTATGTCTCCCTTAGTCTTTATTCTGCTGAGCAGTTCGTGCATAATAATACCATATACTCTCTCAGACTTCTCTGTCACTCTCACATCGTCGACGGGCATGGCGCCTTTGGTACGCAGCCTCATTTTATTAACAGTCTCATACACCTTATATTCAGAAAGCTTAAGCGAAGGTCCTTTTATTGTGTATGATACTGGGGGCAGCTCTCCTGTTTCAAGCCATCTCCTGTCATCTTTGCTGTTCCATGTGGCACCCTCAAGGCCATCTTTAAGGGCAAAGGACAATAGCCCTGCCACGGAGGTATAGGGGTCACCCGTAGATGGTATATCCGGAGCCATGATATACAAAGCATCAACAGCGCGGGTACAGGCAACATATAGCATATTGACAGCATCAAGCCACAGCGACAGCTTCTCAAAGCCGGCTTCAGCGCTGAAGACCGAGGTATCCAGCGAGGATGAGTACTCAGGTAGCACCACGGGCATTGGTGAGAAGCTATCAGGCACATTTTTTATCCACAGCAACGGTTTACTGAAGTGAGGTGGTTTAAACTCCCACGATGCGAAAGGTATTATTACTATCTTACTCTGAAGCCCCTTGGCTTTATGAATGGTCATAACCCTCATTGCCTCCTCCCTGTCTGACTGTGCTACTGTCTTTTTATAACCTTCTCTCTCCCACCACTCAACGAATGATGAGATATCAGAGGTATAACGCGATGAATACCACAGTATAACATCCTGAAAGGAGTTCAGATATGCTACGTTTGCGCTCCTGTTGCCAAGGGCAAAGAAGCCTATCATCCTTTCTGTAGCATTGAATAGTGATGAGTTCCTGAAACTCTCCAGTTTGTCGTGCCATCCTGAAGGGAATATGTCATCGGCTACTGTGGCAGTCATATCTCCCTTATAGATTGTCTCCTCCGGCATCTCCATTGCCAGTGAATAACATCTTACCATCTGACTGAGGTTGATACGGTTCAACGGATCAACCATATACCGCAGAGAAGATATTAGCAGACTTACTGCAGGGTTACGCTCAAGATACAATGACTCACCAGAGGTGACCTCATAGTTATATCTCGCGCGTCGTTCCTCAGAGCATGAAGCGCTGTATTCAAGTATCCGGTTTATTATGCTCTTGCCCTCATCATTCTTTCTGCACAGGAACATTATATCGCCTGCACGGTAACCATGATCCTGCAGTTGTTCTATAAGCTGCGGCAGGTCAGCCAGGACCCGTTCCATCCATCGTGAGTCTTCATCTCGTTTATAAAATGTAACAGCAGCATAGCCACCACTCTCCTCATCAGCCTCCTTCTGCACCGATTCACTATATACATCAGTTATATGTATGCCATCATAGCCGATTCTTGAATCACACAGTGACGGAAGGTTCTCTTTTCTGAAGAGTGAGTTATTAAAGCTGATGACATTGGCTCTGCTGCGGTAGTTGGTGTCAAGGTATCGCGACACCACAGATCCTTCACTGAAGGCTCTCTCAACCTCAGAGTGGATAATACGCCAGTCGCTGTTACGCCACCGGTATATTGATTGTTTCACATCACCTACCACAAGGTTGTCATTACCACGTGCAAGGGTCTCGGCCATCAACGGCATAAAATTCTGCCATTGTATCCGCGAGGTATCCTGAAACTCATCAATGATAAAATGGTCATATTGTGAACCTATCTTCTCGTAAATGAAAGGCGTGTCATCATCCTTTATAAGGCGGTTGATAAGCTCGCCTGAGTCAGACAACAGGAAAATGTTCTCATCATGTGCCAGCAGACGTACCTTTTCGGCCACAGAACCAAGGATGCCCATGACATGTATTGTCTTCACCTGTGCTTTGGCAGCAAGATAGAGAGGATAGCTCTCTTCAAAATGATGTGAGACCTCTCTTACTATATCAGATAATCCCTTTGAGAGGGCCGCATCCATGGCTGCCTGGAGTGACGGTGAGGGTGAAGCTTTGAGATACTTCTCCTCATTAAGAAATTTGTCCCAGTAGCTGTTTGGTTCCTTAACGGCACCTTCACTGTATTTTATGAGCCATGCTCCAACGCCACCACGGTCGCCATAAGAGAAGTCTGATGCTGTCAGTCCAACACTGTCAAAGATATCAACACCCTGTCTGGCCAGCTCCTTCAGCTTACCCTCAAACGAGTTGCGCACCCTGAAAACATTGGCTGAGTATTCCTTCAGTTTGTCATAGTCACTTAATGCATTTCTCTCCTCACTGCTGAGCTGACGAAACTCCTCCCTGAATATCTGCGAGGCAACCTCAAGGATATCACGTCTGACATCCCAGCTGCGGTTATCATCCAATCGCGATTCAACATATGATGTTATCCAGTCGCGTAGCCGCCTGTCCTCTGACACCTCCCTGAGTAGCTCCTCAACAGCATCGCTCAGTATCTGGTTATGTTCAAGCTCTATCTCATATCCCGAGGGTATATTCAGTTCTCTCACAAAGGCGCGTATCACCCTCTGAAAGAATGAGTCGATAGTACCTACAGTAAAACGTGAGTAATCATGAAGAATATAATTCAGTGCCCTCGAAGCATTCTCCCTCAATCGTCTCATCCAGTCTTCTGATGAGGGTATTGTCTCAGGGAAGTTTTCACTAAGATAAGCTATGAACTCCGATTCACTGCCGGAGGCAAGCTTATGTAACTCTGAGAGAATACGCCCCTTCATCTCTGCAGCGGCACTGTTTGTGAATGTCACTGCCAATATCCGCCGGTAGGCGGTAGGGTCAGAAAGAACCTTTGAGAGATAGAATCCCGTCAATGCATGCGTCTTTCCCGAACCTGCCGATGCGCTGTATTTTAGTACTTTACCTGCTCTCATGTCAGTAAATAAAAATAGAGTAAAAAGAGGTGCGTCAGGCTATCATTGTGGCAAACTTTTCAACACAGAGAATAAAATGAACAGAAGTGAGTGAAAAAAGCTCAAACAGTTTGGGAAGCATGTAATTAAGTGAAGACATTAAAACGTTTGCCGGGAACGAATAACATTTTACCTTTGCAACCGTGAAAAAGAAGGTAATAGTTGGACTCTCAGGAGGTGTTGACTCAAGCGTGGCGGCCTATCTTCTTAAGGAAGAAGGCTATGATGTGGAAGGTCTGTTTATGATTAACTGGCATGACACTACAGGTGTGTTAAAGGGCGACTGTCCCTTTGATGAGGATGTGACCTTTGCCATGATGGTAGCCCGGAAGCTGAAGATAAAATTGCATCAGGTTGATCTCAGTGGCCCTTACCGGCAGAGGGTGGTAGATTATATGTTCGCGGAGTATGGCAGAGGCAGAACACCCAATCCTGATGTATTATGTAACCGCGAGATCAAGTTCGACTCTTTTGCCAGTGAAGCCTTCAGACTGGGTGCTGACTATATTGCCACCGGTCATTACTGTCGCAAAGAGACAATAATAAAAGATGGCACGGAGATACACAGACTTCTTGCCGGTGTTGACGGTAATAAAGACCAGAGCTACTTCCTCTGCCAGGTCAATCAGGCTCAGCTTGAAAAAGCACTGTTTCCCATTGGCGGCCTCACGAAGCCTCAGGTAAGAACCATTGCCGAAGAGCTTGGTCTTGCCACCGCTGACAGGAAAGACTCGCAGGGGATATGCTTCGTAGGCAAGGTTGACCTTCCGGTATTCCTCCAGCAACAGTTGGAGGCAAGAACCGGAAGAATCGTCACTATCCCTCCTGAGCACAAGCTGCCGTCGTGGGAAGATGGCATACCTTCATCAGATATAACCACTGACCACCTCAGAGAGATGGCTGCTCCCTATATCTTCACCCCTGCTGACGGTAAAACAGCAGGCAAACATAATGGAGCACACTTCTTCACTATAGGTCAGCGCAAGGGGATGAATGTGGGAGGCACACGGGAACCTCTTTTTGTAATAGCCACTGACATAATAAATAACATTGTGTATACCGGCGAGGGACAGTCACACCCTGGGCTGCACCGTAAAGGACTATTCATCAAAAGCAATGAGATACACTGGATAAGGAATGACCTCGCAATGAACAACGGCGATCATAGAGACTATCTGGTAAGGATCAGATATCGTCAGCCATTACAGCATGCAAGACTTTTTATGCGTGAAGAGGGCTGTTATATAATCTTTGAAAAACTACAACGCGGAATAGCCCCGGGACAGTTTGCTGCATGGTATGATAACGATGAGCTAATCGGATCAGGTGTTATAATGGAGTAGATCCTGAAGGTTTTTATAAATGGAAGTATCTGCTCGGTGTAACATTCAGATTTAAGATGTTTGTTTCTCGGAATCAGGTAATATGTGTCCGGACATAACGGACGCCACAATCATATTATTGATAAATCTCCGTTTTGCCATCGGCATGCATAATATAGAGCCTATCAGTGATCTTTCCTGCATGGTTTGGATCCTCAGATACAATTCTGATCTTTTCCCTCATCACTTCAACATAATCGTTGTTACCTGCAGCTGTAAAGATGAAATAGTCGTGAGCAGGTATACCAAAGACAATCTCTTTACTTCCCACATTGTCAGTTACCAGTTTCCATATCTCATTGATAAGTACCAGGCTGGCCTCAAAGCCATTACAGCCTGTGACAACACCCATTTTCTCATCTATCATTGAGATTGAGATACTTTTTTCTATCTCTCTGAAGAGGTTCGAATAGGCCTTACCCACCATCTGGTCAGGTGTAATCTTATCATGGGCTATTGAAACATTCCTGTTAAGAAGCATCGCTGACCTCTCATGGCCATCAATACAGAGGTTTATAGAGAGGTCATCATCAAAATTTATCGGAAAGGATACCGGTTGTGTGCTCTCTGCATTACGATGCTCAAGCCCTTCGGGTGAGACCTCGTTCTCTTCAGTCGGGTTGTTGCATACAACAACAGGTAGTACTCTCTCGAGATGTGCAAGCAGCTCTTCTTCCTCCCTCTTCATATCCTTCATCATCTGATGTAAGGCAGGAGCCTTTTTTAATGCCTCCTCCATCCTTCCCTCGCGGCTGAGAAATCTCTTTATCAGGCTCATTCTTTTTGGTATTTAGAGTTCAAAGGTAGGAAATAAAAGAGTATCCCACCAAATGTTCAGTTCTGTTGTATAATGCTGTGGATGGCGCATTCACTGTTAATATCTCTGCTCACTGGCCCGTTGCATCCTGAAGTGAGTTCAGATAGGCAATTGCCCCCTGTGAGCTTCTGCCATAATAGTCTGCTCCTATCCTTGTGCAAAACTCCTGGTTTAGAGGAGCTCCTCCCACAAGTATCTTCAGCATACCAAAACGCTCTTTCAGCTCTCGTACAATAGACTCCATGTTTAGCATCGTTGTTGTAAGCAAGGCAGATAATCCTACCACACACCCGGGGTTTTCTTCCACAGCACTTATAAACCTACCGGCACTCACATCCACTCCCAGGTCAATAACCCTCCATCCGGCCCCCTCCATGGCCATACCTACCAGGTTCTTGCCTATGTCATGAAGATCACCTGAGACTGTCCCGATGACTATCACTCCCTTATACTCTATATCTCCGGAAGCAAAATAAGGTTTAAGATGGAGCATTGCTGTACTCATCGCTTTGGCAGCCATAAGCATCTCAGGAACAAAAGCCCTGTTCTCACTGAACTTAAGACCTATGGCATTCATCCCGGGAATAAGTCCCAGATCCAGAATTTCTGTAGGCGTAAGGCCCTCTTTAAGAGCCTCAGCAGTGAGCTCATCAGCCCCTTCCTGGCCTCTCATTGAGGGAGGATAGGGTGATTTCATATTTACTTTCCCGTTCTCAACACAAGCAGCTATCCGTTCAAGTATACTATTCATGATTCCAGCTAAATGATTTTATTATTATACTCTTCCAGGGCCCTGAAGAAACTCCTTATATTTTCAAGTGGCGTTGATGGGGGCACATCACAGCCCGATGACAGAACAAAATTATCATATTCTGATGTCATTGCCAGAAGCTCAGAGGTGTTCCGGTAAACCTCATCAGGGGTACTGTTCTTCAATATTCCTGCCGGATCTATGTTACCCATTACAAGTCTTTCAGAAGGCACCCTTGGCAATATCACCCTCATATCAACTGCATTGCCGAAGTGAAGGGCAGCAGCACCTGTATCAGACATCGTTTCTACAAGGCTCTCTGTATAACCGCAGTTATGCAGCATCACCATAAAATTGTCATCCTGAACAGAATCAACGATCTCCCTGACATAACGTGATGAGAACTCATCACACTGATCTGGTGCAAGCAGTCCCGCTGCCGGCTCTGCAATGACAACCCCGTTGCATCCTTTTTCACGGAAAGCCCTTATATAGCCTATGATAAAGGCAGTACACTTCTCAAGGAGTGCATGTGCCCCGTCAGGCTCAATAAGTATTGAGGTCATCATCTCAGTGATATTATACAGACGACCTGCAAGCGAGTAGGGTCCTATAACACCACCAAAGAGAGGTCTGCCCAGATCACTGTCTGATAAGTGGCCGGCAGCAGTAAGGTATATCGCAGTGCGTCCTGCTCCTGTTTCCGGTATTGTCAGAGCGGTAACATCATCAAGCGTTGTCAGGACAGGCACCTTTACAGTAGGTATCTCATCATCACTGAAAGTGACACCACAGCCAAAGGCTTCTGCTTCAACTGAGAGATCCATTATCATCGGCACAGCCAGGCACTGCGGGAAACAGTCTGCCAAGGCCATGACAGTTCTGAACTGAGCGTCACTGTCAGTGACCACATCCCTTACACTGGAGCCTGTAAGAGAGATCCCCGGATAGGTCATAAGTGGCATAGCTCCTCTCTTTTCAGAACCTATAATGGCAGCCTTCCAGTCAGGCATATTGATCTTCATATTAATCTGTTATCTGGTAGCGGCATATATCATTGCCATGTAATTTTCCACAGGCACATAAGGCGGTATGCTGTTGCCTGAACCCAATGCATATCCTTTTGAATCTGTCAGCCTGAGAATATTCCCGGCCCGCATGGTGATCTCATCAGGGGTACTTCTTACAAGAAAATCCATATCAATACCTCCCATGATTGCTATCCTCCTGCCCCACATCTCATAGGCTCTCTCAACAGGAACGATATTGTCCTCAAATGAATGCTTTGCATCAAACTTCATATCTTCAATGATATCATCCATCACATCAGAAATGTTACCACATGAATGGAGTACTGCATACTTGCCGTTGCGGTGAATCGCCTCAACTATCTTCTTTTGCCACGGGAATACCATTCTCCTGAGAGTGTCAGGCGATAACATAGTTTGATTCTTGAAGCCCCAGTCATCATTCACAATGAGTGCCCCCACACTGTCATACGAACTGACTATCTCATAGAAACGTAACAATCGCGCCCCCACTGCATCAAAAATGTCTTTTGCCAGATCCTCGTCTTCAAATATCATAAAACAGAGACTCTCAAAACCAACAAGATATATTACATTCTCAAGTACGCCCCCCGGGCCAGGGACTATCACCTTCATACCTTCCGGAAGGATACCGGTGACATCTTCCAGTAGTCTGTAGCTACCTTCCTCCGGCACAGGCCAGTTATATGATTCAAAACTGTTACGGTCATTTATGACTGCACCTTCATTAAGTGATACCGTCTCTTTCTTTTCATGCCCGGCAGCCTCAAAAGAAAAGCCGGTGAGATATCTTGAAGGGATAGTCACATAATCATAACCAAGGAGATAAAAAGCCCTGGTTATCATCCTGATCTTATCCATCGGATCAGTCAGCTCCTCAAATGACAACCCGGTGATATGTGAAAACAGCTCTCCATTCATGAAATATTCAAAAAGAACGGGCCGGTCGGCTTTCTCTCTTCTGAATATCTTCACCAGCTGGTTGAAATCCGGATTATACCTACGTTTATCCATCAGACAAGATGTTTAGTTTTAAGATCTCTGTACCGGCAATGCGCTGCTTCACAGCGTTTGCAGGTATATTCTTTAAAGATGATGTCTTTGCCTATTCCCATTATTCCACTAACTGATTTTATGGGGTTCATCAGGCAACTGTTGTTTATTGTTATACCACATAGCGACTCAGGCAAGAGGGTGAACAGTTTCCTCTGCTCCTCAACACTCCATCCGCAATAACCCGGGCTGTAACGATTCGACACCCCCATCCCTTTGGTATGGTACCTCTCCTTAAGATCGCTATGAATGTGATCCACTGCCTTCTCAACTGCAATACTGCCATAGATGTCAAATATGTAACCAATAAGGTACTCACCCTGATCAATCTGTGAACGTGACTCCCCATAGATAGCATCACCCGCTGTGCAGGCAAAAAGGGCAAAAATCTCACTGTCATTTAAATGTTGATATATTACCGATCCAACACTGAAAGAGATATCTTCAGCCATTATCTCTTTTCTATCATTATCAAAACCTATTCTGTCTGAAACAAGCACACCTCCCTTGAATTCGCATATCCTGGAAGCAACAGTTATTACATCCTCAACCGTTTTCTGAAGAAAGCCCTCTGAAGCACCTGAGTCACCAAGTACCGATAGTATCTCTCCGGCTCCCACTCTGATGAGATCAGTCCTTATATCATATCGTAACAATTGATTCATGTACCGGAGGTTTATAACATATATCAGTCACTGTTATGGTAATAAAGATAAGCTATTTTATACTTGTCCAGGGTACCGGTGAGATATGAAAAAGAGAGAACAACCAGGATCAGGCAGAAAAGCTGGGGAGGAGGCCTGTAGGATACACCATTTTTTTTACTGATATAAAAAAAGAGACTGCCTTTTTGAGACAGCCTCCTTATTCATCATGGTTTATGCCAATTCATTTATCATCCTTACAACCTGAAATATAGTCCTATCTCTCCGGTAGGATAGATGTTAAACTTACCGGTCACGTCATAGAATCCATATCCTGCCATAAGATTAAAGCGCACCCTTGAGCCAAATCCGAACCCCGGTCCGAAGCCTACATTTAACCTGTAATTAACATCATTACTATTATAATTATCTTCATATTCTTCAAAATAATAATCATTGGCGGTGACGCTTGTGCCGAGATATCCGAAGAAATGAAAGTAATTCGTTTCATAGAAGGTACACAGGCCTGTGAGACCTACATTGATAAAAGTAGAGTTATCTGTCTTTATCGGCAGGGCCGTAAGCTGTATTCCTCCTTTGGCAGGCCAGTAGCGGTATGAAAGACCGATACCGGTTGTTGAACCTGCATGAAACCCGAATTCATGCTTCAGTTTTGAAGGGGCTTCACTGTATTGTCCAAAAGCACCTGCAGTAAACAGGGTAAAAATCAGTAGAATAGTTGTCCTTTTCATTTTTCTTAAGTTTTGTTTCAAATCTCACTATATCAGGGTAATTCCACATTATCATTCTTTCATCACTCCTCTCTGTCAAGGCAATTTATAAAAAACTCTCTCTTCTCAAGGGCAATTTGCATTATGGCCTTACAGGCTGAGAGGGAATTCCCTGCAATTATACTCATTACTCGTTCATCATTAAACTCCATGCCCCATTTGCCATCACCCTCATGTACCAGTTCACCTTCATGATTTGACCTGAGAACTGTGTCTGATTTATCAGCCCCAACTATCTTATTAAATGTCTTCTCACGGTATACGACACATGTAAGTATCTCTGCCTGCAGAGTGCTTGGATCGAGGCCTATGCCAAGGTAATAAGGTTTTATATTCCCCGCTTTCCGCTCTTTTTCGAATGTAAGATATGGTTCAGCCTTATAATTGAACGGATCTTTGTTCACATGAGGGTACTCCTTCATCAATAGTATCTCTTCAGCTGTCTCACGCAGTATGTTCTTCCAGAGATCAAAGTCATCGTTCCATGACAGGGTGGCCTTGCATGATGGTTGAAACTCACCTGCCGGTATCACATGCATGGTGTTCATTGCGCTGGCTGTTTCATGTGTTCCCCGGCTATGTAACAGAAAACGCAGCCCCTGCCTGCTCTGTATTAATGTCAGTGTGCTTATACCTGAGAGAACAATATATTGTGAAGGCTCCCTGAAACCTTTCAGAATATTGTGTTTTAACACAGGTTTCTGTCGCGTAAGAACCGATTGAGCCATTTCATAATCAAGATACCCACCGAAATTGATCTTATCAAAATAAGAATACTCATCGGCAGAGTATATCAGTCTGTTGTTCTCAACCTTCAGGAGTCTGTATTGCAGGTTATTCTCAAAGACCCCGGGTCTGTCTATATCCTTTATGGCTTCTGCATAACTTGGATAATAACCTGGCGAAGGAGGGACAACAGCCTCTTCATGGCTGTTACTGCGTTTTACCCTCTTACATAATGAGGGTGCAATATCATCCGTCATCACCAACCCGACATCGGAAAGAGGAAGAGGTTCTTCAGGTATCCAGTCATCACATACCAACAGGTGATTCCGGAAAGAGAGTCTCCCGGAGTTTATACTATGAAAATCCTCCGCCGCCCTCTGTTGAAGTGACTTTCTGTTTGCCTTTATGAAATCACGCACCTCCATGAACCTCTTTCTGAAAAGCGTCTCCCTGTTGGTTCTCCTTGACAGCCTGTAGTGATGTACAGCCAGAAGACCTACAATCATTGAGATCAGAGCAATAAAGATCCCTATCAGTGCTGAATATTTAGTAATGAATTCAATCATCGTCTCTCTTTAATCTTGTTTACCCTTCCCTTAAACCGGCTGACACCATCCATGAAAACCTCCACCACAATACGGCCGGCAGGCATGTAACTAAGGTTATAGGTATATACAGTATTCTTCACACTGTGGTATTCATGTCTTTCAAATACTGTGCCACCTACTGTTATTACTACAGTCATATCAGAAGTATGGTTTGACACCATGCTAAGATCCATCCTGTCTCTGACAAGACGGGGATACAGAGAGAAGGCATATTTTGGAGTAACTGTATCAGTTATATACTCAGGGTCAGCGACAAAGCTTAGCATCTCACCATTTCCACAATCACTTTCAAATGAATGAATCAGGTTGTCATTCATGTCAAAGAGACGCAGATATCCCTCGCCGAATTGTGGTTCTGCCCAGAACTCCAGGCCGTCACCGGCAGTATCAGCTAAAAAGAATTCAAACTTCCCACGATCGAGTCTGATAGTGTCAATGAAAATCCTGTCAGTGTCATTCAATGATGGAATATGCTTAAAGACTGTATCAGCATTTTCACTTACTATAAAGATGCTGTTATCTGAAGGTCGTCTGTTGGTCTTAAACACTGAGACAAACTCAGCAGGCATAGTCCGTGGGGAGGTGAATGAAGATGTCAGCTTATTATCGCCACGCCATCCGTCACTGACTCCATTTGGCTTTGAAATCACTACTGTAAATCTGTTTGAACCTTCACTGAAATCTATCTCCCCGGGCAAAGAAATTATTGCTGTCTGGTTAAAAGCAAGATTGCCTTTCCATTTAAAAGCTCTTGAAGCATAACCATCTGTTCCATAAGTGATCAGCAACGAGCGAAGAGCATTCGCCCCAAGATTCCGGACTACCATTCGCGGAACATAACAGGCTGGATTGAAGCGGGAATACTGTTGTCTGTCTGTTGGCACAATTATTTTTTCAACGGCAGCATCATCCTTCTCTACTGGTGCTGAGTAATGAAAGAGGTATGCTGAGATGTTCTCCACCGCCTGAATGTTTTCAGTAGCGGTATAGGGCTCCATTGTCATTTTAACAAGATGGTTTCCGGGGGCCGATGTTACATCAATCACATCGGGTTGCTGAAGGTCACCCGGGCACCAGTAGGCTCTGTCATATATCCAGGTACCTCCCTGTGGGTAGAGAGGGTTATCGCCACAGTCTTTCCACATGTCACGACGGTCTGCAATATTTCCATCGAGTTCTATCTGCCTCCATCGTGAGCAGAACTCGCTGCAGTTACCCGGACGGTCCATGCCATGGCCGGTATGCTGTATACGTATTCTTGATACAGCCGTTCCCCTGGGTGCAGTATAGGGAATTGGCAGCAGCGTCTCTTCAATTCTCTCAGCCGGGTCTCCATACCTGAACCCTCCGTTCCATAAGGGAGTAATACCTAAAAATTGAGCGACCGGAGGGCCCTCTGTTATCTCAAAGTCAATGGTCAGGGCCCAACCGACATCTGTTGCCTCGTAACCCGAGTGGGTGTATTCTATCTCCACGCTGTCACGCAGAAAAGGAGCAAAGTCAGTAACATCCACATCCCATTCCCAACTCCATCCTTTGCCAAAGACGCTGCCATAAGGAGTAAGCATACGACCCAACTCATACCCTGACATGGTACCCTTCGCACCTCCCTGTCTGAGTATTCTGATGTGGTCGAGGTAATCCCAATGAGCTGTCATGATTGAGTCAGGGCTGCCCAGGGTGACATGCATGATAATCTTTCGCACCTCTGTCTCCGATGGAGGAAACACTCCCCATGCAGCAAATGACCTGACCCCGGCAGAGGGGTCACATACAATTACTGACATGTTATGAGTTATGACATGTGAGATGACAGGTTGTTGTGCCTGTAAAACCGTTGCCATAAATGTCATCACCAAAAGTGACAGATACTTCATAATCTGATTTTTTTTCAAATATCACCTATTTTTTTATTTACAGGAAGAAAAAGGGCCGTTGCATTTAACGACCCTTTAATATTAAGATGTAATGTAAACTCTTTTATTGTATTACTTCTTTTCCTCTTTCCTGCCGGCTTTAGGATCCTGGGGCTTTGGTTCTTCTTTAATAACATCCTCCTCTTTCTTCTCCTGTTTCTTCTCAGCCGAAGTCTGTGAACCCTTGAGATAGTCAGGCAGTTCCATCCCTGCCTGACGGAAGATGTCCTGCATAGGTGGTATTGCTCCCATCATGCTTGACAGGAAGTTAGCTGTTGAAGATCCCTTACCATCTTTTCCTCCGGTATCCCATACTGTTATCTTATCAATCTTCAGGTTTTTAATAGCCTCCACCTGTGTCTTAACCAGTTCAGGCAGCTTATCGGCTATCATCATCATCACAGCTTTCTGTGCGTCATTTTCAGCGGCATCAACCAGTTTCTCGAAGCCATTTGCCTGCATACTAAGTATCTCAAAGAGACCTTTTGCCTGAGCCTCCATCTTCATATATATAGCATCAGCTTCACCCTTGGCATGGCGACGTGTCTGCTCCGCTATTGCCTCTGCGGCTATCTCAATCTTCTGTTTGTCTATCTGTGTGGGGACGATAATATCTGCTATCTGTGTGGCTTTGGCCTTCTCTGAACGGCTCATCTCAGCCTCTTTCTCTGCACCATAAGCCTCTTCCAGAGCCTTTGCCTGGTTTACCTTCTCAGCCGCTATAGCTTTTCTCTCTGCCTCAGCCTCTTTCTCCCTTCGTGTGGCATTTGAGTTTGCCATCTGTATCATGGCACTGTTTTCACCCTCAACAGCTGAGGCATTGGCAGAAGCAACCTGTATACGCTGGTCCTTCAACGCATTGGCCTCGCCGATGGATCCATCACGGTTCTTCTCAGCCACACTCTTCTTGGCATCGTTGATAGCCTTCGCTGCGGCCTCTTTACC
>QKCK01000021.1 GCA_003245695.1 Bacteroidota bacterium
AGTTTCCTTACCGTCTCATAGAACTCTGTATAGCGATCAAGCAGTTGAAGGCTGTCAGTCATATTTCTGTAACCCCAGTTTTTTGTCTCCCATGTATGACCGGTAACAGGAAGGCCAAGTCCTCCGTATTCTCCCAGGACAATTGCCCTTTGGCTTTCAGCCTCAGGCGCAAGAGGGTCAGGGTAGTGATGGATGTCCATAATATCACCAGTTCCCCGGTCAGTCCATCCGGAGGCACTGTTGACAACCCGGGTAGTATCGTACGTAGAAACGAGATCAGTCATTTCTGCAGTCTTGTACTGTCCCCAGCCCTCATTAAAGATTACCCACATAATTATTGAAGGATTGTTGAACTTTGAATCAATCATCCTTTTCAATTCAGTAACAAACTGCAATGAGTCCTGTGGTGATTTGTCAATATCTGCCATCTCTCCCCAGATATAACTATCGCCACTGGGCATGTCCTGCCATACAAGCATCCCCATCATATCGGTCAGATAGTAGAACCTTCTGGATTCTACCTTAACATGTTTGCGCAGCATATTGAAACCCATCTTTTTGAGCATCTGCAGGTCAAAGGCCATAGCCTTCTCTGTGGGGGGAGTGTATATTCCATCAGGCCAGAAACCCTGATCAAGAGGCCCCGTCTGAAACAGAAATGAATTGTTCAATAGTATACGGGTAAAACCATCATCAGCCTTGCCAATGGATATCTTTCTCATTCCGGCATATGAGCTTACCTCGTCACAAAGCTTCTCATTGTTATATAGTTTGATCTCAATATCATATAAAAAGGGGTTTTCAGGGTTCCACAATACAGGATTCTGAATCTCAAGGATCATCTCCTTGCAAACTTCACCCTTTGAAGTGGCAACTATCCTGGAGCCTTCCTTTACTGTTACCTCAGCTATGGAGATTTCAGATTCATCACCCTGGCAGGTTGAACCGTCATATACGGTGACTATTATCCTGCTCCTGTCAATATCAGGTGTAATCCGTATATCCTTTATAGAAGAATGATTTACAGGTTCTAACCAAACACTCTGCCAAATCCCTGAAGAAGAAGTATACCATATACCACCTGGTTTTGAGACCTGTTTACCTCGGGGTTGTCTTCCAGTATCTGTCGGATCCCATACTTTTACAGTGATAATATGTTTTTTTGTTTTGGCAAGCAGATCAGTAATATTAAAACTGAAAGGGTCATAACCTCCGCAGTGTTTCCCGGCCTCATTGCCATCAATCCAGACTGTGGTCTCCCAATCCGAGGCTTCGAAATTAAGCATAAGCTCTTTTTTATTCCATCCTGCCGGAATAGTGAACTCAGTTTTATACCATAAAGCAAGTGAGTCAGAAAGCTTCGTTTTTACACCAGACAATGCCGATTCGACAGGATATGGAACAAGAATTTTGCCTTGCCATTCAGGGGATACATTATCCTTATCTGTTATTGCGTAATCCCACAAGCCATTCAGACTCTTCCACTCTTTTCGCTGCATAGCGGGTCGTGGATATTCTGGCCAAGGAGCTGTGGGGTCAATCTCTGATGCCCATCGGGTCATAATTGGATTGTCGGCAGGCTGCCAGATGAGGGGTTCGCTCTTCTTACAGCATGCCAGCGTTGCTAATAAAACGGATGCAATAACAATAGGTGTTTTCATCTATAATGGAGTTAATTCTTAAGGCAGTGTCTATTTTTATCCCAGCTTCATCTTTTCAATCTCTTCCATGTTTCTTTCATTAATAATTACTTTGCCCATAGGACTATATAGCCAATCGATAAGGTCTTTGTATCTGTCAGTTATTTTGCCCCTTACGATTTTCATGGTGGAGTTCACCATGCCATTTTCTTCGTTAAAGCTCTCATTTAGTATTCCTATTGCAACAGGCAACCATCTGTGAGGGAACATATTCCCGAACTTTCCATTGATCCTGTACTCATCAACTTCGCTCTCAATGAGGTTGAGTACTGCTCTGACACCCTCTTCTGTTGTGGCTGACAGATTCTTCTCTTCAAGGTATAGTTTCAGTGCATGCTGGTTGGGGACTATCAGTGCTACAGTATAGGGTTTCTGATTATTATATAGCATGCATTGATCTATATATTTTGATTGTTCAGTCATGGCTTCTTCAATACCCTCAGGGCTGAACTTCTCTCCGTCATCAGCAATAAGGAGACTTTTAAACCGGCCAAGGACATAAAGAAACCCATCCTCCGACATATATCCCATATCACCTGTATAAAGCCATCCGTCACGAATAGTATCAGCTGTTGCAACCTCATTCTTCCAGTATCCGTGCATTACATTGCCACCTTTTATTACTATCTCGCCTTTTTCTCCTATAGGGAGTGACTCTCCGTTATCATCGCAAATCTTCAATTCCATATTATTGACCAGAAAGCCTGATGACCCCAATTTATGGCGGGCTCTGGCATTTGACGAAATTATTGGTGATGCCTCTGAGAGGCCATATCCCTGGAACATTGGGACGCCAATGGCATAAAAAAACCTCTGCAGCTCAATATCAAGCAGAGCACCGCCCCCAATAAAGAAATCAAGTTCACCGCCAAATACATCACGTATCTTTTTGAACAGGATATTATCAAAAAGCTTTAACAATGGCTCCTTAAGCTTTTGTATCCCACGGCCTTTATTATATCCTTCCTTGTTGTATGAATATGCAGTCTTAATTGCAAAATTAAACAACGCATCAGTGAGTTTGCCTTTCTCCTTGATACCCTTTTCTATGTTCTTTTTGAAGTTTTTGGCAAGGGCCGGAACACTCAGTAGAATGTTTGGCTTGATCTCTTTCATACAGATTGGAATGTTTCTCAGAGCCTCCATTGGAGTACGGCCTATTTTTACTGAGGCAATGCTTGCTCCCTTTCCCATAAACGCATATATTCCTGCTGTGTGGGCAAAGGAGTGATCCCATGGTAGTATCAAAAGTGTCTTATAATGCTGCGGTATATCCATCAGACTATATGATTGATATACGTTTGAGATATAATTGCCATGGGTCAGTATGATACCTTTAGGATCAGCAGTAGTACCTGATGTATAGCATATATTTGCAAAATCAGAGGGAGAAAGTGATTTGTAGAAGTTCTCAAACTCAGTCCTGTTTGATGCTACATCAAGCCACTCACGTCCTGTTTTGCGAACCTCATTAAAATGTATTTCATTTTCATTATATTCTTCCTGAGGATCAAGATGTATGATTTTTTCAAGCCTGGGGCAGCTTCCAGTTATGTCTTTTAGCTTTTCACTCTGGCCACTGGATATTATTATCATCTTTGAGTCAGAGTGGGTCAGCCTGAATTTAATCTCTTCAGGTGTAAGTTTCACTGAAAGAGGTACATTTATGGCGCCAGCATACAGAATGCCCAGTTCACCTATAGCCCAATTGTTCCTCCCTTCGGAGAGAAGACTTATACAATCTCCTTTCTTTATACCCAGTCTCATGAGCCCTGCTCCAAACTCATGAACCTGCTTCCTTACCTCCTGATATGTTGTGCCTTCATATTTGTCATGAAGCTTCTCCCATAGATATATGTTTGATGAGTACTTCTCAACATTCTCTTCAAAGAACTGAATAATCGATTTCATAGTTTCAAGGGTTAGATATACTTTTAACGAAACTAAAATAAAGAAAAAAATTAAGATATACTTACAACTGATCTTATGCTTTGCCTGTTGGTCAGAATTTGTATATTTAGGAAATATTAATTACAAAAAATACCTTTCTATGAAAAAACCAATGTTACTTGTAATAGCTGCACTCATTCTTCTGATGTCTTCATGCGACTTTGTAAAAGAGAAAAACCCCTTTACAAAGAGACAGAGGGAACGGGTTATGCAGATGCAGATAGACAGTATCCGGAGGGCTGATTCAATTCAGAAGAGTATTTCAGAAGCAAGGATGAAAGCTGTACAGGATTCGCTTGCTTTGATCGCCTCAGCACAGGCACAGGAAGAGAGTTTAAAGTACCATATTATTGTAGGAAGCTTTATTACTCCTGATTATGCTCAGGCCCATCATGATTATTATGTCAGTAAGGGTTACAATGCAACAGTGCTTGACAAGGCAAACAGCCATTTCAAACTTGTATCTGCCGGGGCCTATTCCAGCCTGAAAGAAGCCAGTTCAGCATTGAATGGCTATCGTGATACTGTGGAATACGAATCCTGGATTTACATCAGAAAGTGAAATATCACCTGAAGATAGTCTGAGACCGGTCAGGGCCAACTGATATTATTGTAACAGCCACGCCGGTCTCTTTTTCAATAAAACCTATGTACTCAACCATTGCCTGAGGCAATTCAGACCAGCTCCTGCATTTGGTTATATCTTCTTTCCATCCAGGGAGGGTTACATAAAGTGGCTCTTCAATCTCATCCAGGCAATACGGCAGTTCAGCCTTCGCTTCTCCTCTTACTTTATATGAGGTGCATACCTTTATCTCATCAAAACCTGACAAAACATCAGCTTTCATAATAAAAAGCTGTGTGACACCATTAATCATCACGGCATATTTAAGAGCAGGGAGGTCAATCCAGCCACATCTGCGCGGTCTGCCTGTTGTGGAACCATACTCATTTCCACGGTCACGCATCAACTGTCCGGTGGCATCGTGAAGTTCTGTGGGGAAGGGGCCACTACCCACCCTGGTGCAATAGGCCTTTATTATTCCGAAGACCTCGCCTGTTTTAGACGGAGCAACACCAAGACCAGTGCATGCTCCAGCAGCAACGGTGTTAGAAGAGGTTACAAAAGGATATGTTCCGAAGTCAACATCGAGCATAGTGCCTTGAGCCCCTTCAGCAAGAATGCTCTTTTCATTCCTGAGCGCGGTGTCTATCTCATATTCGCAGTTGACAGTAGAAAACTGTTTTAAATATTCTATACAATCAAACCACTCTTTTTCAATCTCTTCAAGAGAGAAGCTGTAATTATAACTGTTGAGTAATCTGATGTGATCAGTTGTCCGTTTTCTGTACATTGACATGAAATCAGATGAGGTAATATCTCCGATGCGTAACCCTGATCTGGCTATCTTGTCAGTATATGCGGGCCCTATGCCCCGGAGGGTGGAACCTATTTTAGAATCACCCTTGGAGGCCTCACTGGCTGCATCAAGAAGCCTGTGTGTAGGCATAATCAGATGCGTTTTGACAGATATCAGAAGTCTCTCCCGTATTACCGGTAAAGGCAGGCCCAGGCTCTCAACTTCTTTGCGGAAGACTACCGGATCAAGGACAACACCATTACCTATTATGTTTATCTTACCTTCATGGAATATCCCTGAGGGAATAAGGTGAAGAACATGTTTTGCTCCGTCAAATTCAAGCGTGTGACCAGCGTTAGGACCGCCCTGAAACCTGGTTATTATATCATATTTTGCGGTGAGGGCATCAACAATTTTCCCTTTTCCTTCATCTCCCCATTGAAGGCCCAATAGAATATCAATCTTCATTCTTAATCCTCGTCTTAATTAGAAATACCTCCAAAGGTAGCAATAATAATCCACCTGTATATTCAGAAATATGATTGTTGAAAACTAATATCAAAAGTTGATGGTCATGCTTACGTATGGTATGCCTATGATATCGACCTGTGCAATATCAGCGGTGTTGATAAAACCAAGGTCAAAAGACATCTTTTGTCCCAGGAATCTCATTCCGTACATAAAGACCGGATAGTATTCATTGTCACCCGTGGGCACTATATAATTCTCTGTTATAAGAGCCATTCTTTTTGCAGCTCTCCATGTTCCTCCAAGAGTTATAACCGGACGGTTGGCTATATCATTATAGGAGTATCCCCATGCAACCCCGGCAGTAATATTGTTATCATAATTTCCATATGTCACCTGTCCCATCACCACTCCGAACTGCCCCTCTCTTTCAGGAGTATCTTCGTCGTTTACAATGGTTGCATTTACATACAGTCCGCTGACTCCAACATATAGCTTGTCGGCTACTTTAAACCCTACCTTAGGGTGGACAAGAATAATAGGTCTGAAAGGTGGATTTGCCATCGTTATGAAAGTACTCAGAAATTCGAATCCGGCTCCAAGAGAGAACCAGTCAGTAAAGCCATAATATGCCTCATTGAAGAGTATATATGAGTTCTGATAATATCCCGTTTTTTTCTCCATAGGAATGGCTGTTGGCCCAAGGAAGTATTTTGACGGATTGGGATTTGGCTCCCAGGTGCTTTTATCTTTCTGCGCCAGAATAACTGAGGGAGAAAGGATAAAGGTTATTAAAAGCAACGACAAAAGAAACCTGATTCTCATGGCGGTAGTTTTTGATTAATTCTTAACTAAAGTTAAACAAATATATCTATAAATCAAATGCAATGCATTGATAATGAAATGTTGTCTATTTCTTCTTTACCTCTGAGTTGATCTTGCCATAGATATATAAAGAATGATATTTTGGAGTAAAGTTATGGAGTTCAGCAGCAGTCTTTATTATCTCATATATTCTCGGGTCACAGAACTCGATAACAACGCCGGAGTCAGTATCTATCAGATGATCGTGCTGGCTGCATTCATATGCCTTTTCGAATTGTGCCATGTTATGACCAAACTTGTGTTTCACAACAAGCTTGCAGTCAAGTAACAGATCAATAGTATTGTATAATGTAGCCCTTGATACCCTGTAGTTTTTATTCTTCATGAAGAGGTACAATGACTCAATATCAAAGTGGCCTTCCCTTGAATATATCTCATCAAGAATTGCATATCGTTCGGGTGTCTTTCGGAAGTTATGCTCTTCGAGGTATTCTGTCAGAATCTGTCTTACTATTTTTCTGGTGTCTTCACAGATCATTGCAAAGCCTTTTGGTCAAATGTAGCAAATTATTCATTGAACTCTTCAATGCGTTTAACGCTTGCGATTCCTTTGATATTGGAGAGCTGCATTATGAGATTATTGATGTCTTTTGTATGGTGGATATATAGCTCTATTGTCCCCTCAAAGATGCCATCATAAACTGAAATATTAATGTTTCTGATATTCACGCTGAGTTCATTGGAGATAATGGCAGTTATTTCAGCCACAAGCCCTATACGGTCAATGCCACTGAGGCTTATACGGGCAAGGAATGATGCAATCTTATGTATTGTCCATCTGACCGGAATAATTCTGTTGCCTTCACTTGACATCAGTTTTATTGCCACCGGACATTTGGGTTTATGCACTATTATTGAGCCATCAGGTGCAACATATCCTGTAACCTCATCTCCAGGGATAGGATTGCAGCAGCCTGCTATTACATATGAGTTGCCTGTATTATCTATATTTTCCCGCAGAAGATAGGGCTGGCTTTTGTCTATCTTTTCCTGTTCACTCTTATCGTTCTTTGTCTTTATTTCGCTCTTTTTACCACCAATCCTCAGCTTCCAATACTTCATCAGACTGTTCTCAGGGGTCTTCTTCAATACCTTCCTGAACTCGTCAAGGTTTATGATTTCAATAGCTATTTTGCTATAAAGCTCGTCTTTATCATGAATCTCATATGTCTCAAGCAGCTTGCGAATGATGTCAGAGTTAGGTATCATGCCCAGCTCATTGAGTTTCTTCTCGAGCATCTCCTTTCCCTTCTGAACCCTGTCCTTTATCTCAGCTTTAAGAGCATCCTGAATTGCCCCTTTTGCCTTTGCAGTATGAGCGGATTCAAGCCACTCCTTTTCTGGTCTGGCCACATCTGATGTTATTATCTCAACCTGATCTCCACTGAGGAGGGTTACAGACAGAGGGCAAAGCTTGTAGTTCACCTTTGCACCAATAGCTTTGTTGCCTATCTGTGTATGTATCTCGTATGCAAAGTCAAGGGCAGAGGCACCTTTCGGGAGAGTAACGAGCAGCCCCTTGGGTGTGAAAACCATTATCTCGGTTGAGAAGAGACTCATCTTAAACTCATCGAGGAACTCCATAGGGTCTTCAAGTGGGTTAGATAGCAGCTCTCTGATATGTTTCAGCCATTTATCCAGTTCGTTCTCTTGCTGAAGAGCATCTCCCTTATATTTCCAGTGAGCAGCAAACCCGTGTTCAGCTATATCATCCATTCTCCGGCTGCGAATCTGCACCTCAACCCACCTTCCTCCCGGACCCATAACAGTCAGGTGAAGAGCTTCATAACCATTTGGTTTTGTCCTACTTATCCAGTCTCTCAGTCTGTCAGGTTTTGGAGTATATATGTCTGTTATAAGTGAGTATATTTCCCAACACTGAGTCTTCTCACTCTCATCAGGCTTTGGTTCAAAAACAATCCTGACAGCAAGAAGATCATATACCTCTTCAAAAGGCACATTCTTTGACTGCATCTTCTTCCAGATAGAATATATTGATTTGAAACGTCCGGAGATATCAAAGTTTATGTTGTTCTCATTGAGTTTCTCAATGATAGGCAGACTGAATTTGTTTATGAGAGCAATATTCTTCTTTTCATCAGTCTTTATCTTTTTTGCCAGTTCATCATAAATACGCGGATGGCGATATTTAAATGAGAGGTCTTCAAGTTCTGTTTTAATGGAGAACAGTCCCAGACGATGAGCCAGGGGGGCATAAAGGTAAATGGTTTCTCCTGCAATCTTCATCTTCTTATGCTCAGGCATAGAGTCAAGGGTCCGCATGTTGTGAAGTCTGTCAGCAATTTTTATCAGTATGACCCTGATATCATCAGAGAGAGTCATAAGCATCTTTCTGAAGTTCTCAGCCTGTAGTGAACTGTTTTCCTTGTTGTAAGTGCCTGAGATTTTTGTAAGGCCATCAATGACAGAGGCAATCTTGGGGCCGAATTCACGATCTATATCTTCCAGAGTCCAGTCGGTATCCTCCACCACATCATGCAACAATGCTGCAGCAACAGACTTGGCTCCCAGTCCTATCTCCTGGTTAACAATGCGGGCTACATTTATTGGATGAATGATATATGGCTCACCGGAATTACGTCGCATGTCCCAGTGCGCTTCGTTTGCAATACGAAACGCTTTCTCTATCAGCTCTACATCACCGGTTTTTTCACACCTATACAGATTATTCCTCAATAACCTGTATTCTGATTCTATCAGCTCTGAGTCTTCCGGAGTAAATATGTTTGTTTTCTTTTTGCCCATCAGCTTTTAAACACACCAAGGAACGCAAATATACAAAAAATGATATGATTAAATAGTTCTTTTCAGGGAAGCAAGGTTACTGTTCCGCTTCTTTTCTGTGTCTCTCCTGAGGGCGTCTTCACAACCAGTGTCCAGAGATATGTTCCGGGTGGCTGAAGCTTTCCCTTATAGTTCCCGTTCCATCCCTCTTCTGGAGTGTCACTCTTAAAAAGTAACACCCCAAGCCGGTTAAGTATCATGAACTCATACGAGATAGGAGTGAAGGTGAGATATGGTCTGAAGAGATCATTCTTTCCATCACCATTGGGGGTAAAGGCATTGGCTGTAATAATATTCTCAAGGAGCTGAATCTTTGCTGCTGAGGAGAGTGAAGCAGTTCCTGCCTGCCCCTCATGGCGCATTGCAACAATACGATATGTTATTTCACTGCTGACAACATCATATGCATAGTACCGGTAGTCATCATTCCAGATAGTATCAGATATTTCTGTGGCCAGTTCATCGTATCCGTTACCGATATCTCTGATGACTTTGAATATTGCTGTCTCTCCGGGAAAGGGGTTGTTCCATTTCAGATTTACCTTGGTCTCTACCTGCGATGCGTGAAGGACAATATTCCTTACAGGCTCTGAGTACGATAGTTTTGTGCCACAGTTGTTTACTGCTGATATCTGATAGAGTGATATTCTGGTAGTATCGGCTTCCTGATCCAAAAAGGAGACAAATCCTTCTGATCCTCTGACTATGGAAACTTCCTGCCATGTTCCCTCTTCAGTGCTCTTTTTCTCAAGTATGAAATCTTCTATTTCACTATTGATATCATACACTCCTTCGACAGCAATGCCATCTGGTGTAACCCTGACGGCTTCTATCTCTGTCCACTCAGGCGACTTCTGTGATCCGGTCAGTGTGCATGATCTGTTTGATGTCGAAACGGTTCCTTCGTCTCCAACGGCATCTAAATAAAAACAATAAGTTTTATCCGTTATGTATCCATCCAGAGTGAATGTGGTAACGGAGATGTCAGTTGTCTCTGTGGCAGAGAACTCAGAACCGTCAACCGAGTAATAAATAATATAACCCGTAGCCTGGTGACGGTCGTTTATACAATCTGTCCAGATTAGGTATATCTTGTTTGCACAAGTGTCTGTTTCTGTTTGCAGAAAGGTGGTACTCAGGTAATTACTCAGGGGACTTATGTTGTCCGCAGCATCCATGGCAGCAACAACATATGCCACACTCTTGTACCTGGCTTGTGATCCGGTGTCATTATATGATGTGGCACTGTTATCATTTACTGTGTCAATGGCAACCGCCGTATTATTATTGTATGTATATATTACATATCTGACAACATCGTCAGAGGGACTTGGAGACCATATTAATGATGCAACACCTGTTGAGGGATTAACTGAAACATACTCAAGAGTAGGTGACTCCGGCTGTGTAGTATCCTGTCCACTCAATGAGATAGAAAAGAGCAGTATTAAAAACAGTGCTGCTATGTTTTTTAAATAATTCATCTTGGTCCGGCAATTACCTCTATAGATTCATCTGTTATAAAATACGTGTTAAAGAGCTCCTTTATTTTATCTGAAGTAATCGTTTTCACTGTTTCCTCAAAGATTCGGTAGTACCCGAGAGTGAGGCCGTGGTCGAGTACACCTCTGAGATACTCAGCAACAGCAAAAGGTCCATCAAAGGCTCTTGCCATGTCACCCATAATCTGGTTACGCACCATTACCAATTCATTCTCAGGGACAGTTGACTGACGCAATTTGTCTATCTCTTTGTTGATTTCATTTAGGGTTTGGACCCTATACTCGTTGGCTACCTCAGTGACAATAGTAATGAAGCCGGCGTATTTCAGTGACCCTGCCAATGAGCCAATACTGTATGTAAATCCTTTATCTTCCCTTATATTTTTCATAAGCCGTGATCCGAAATATCCACCCAGAATTGTATTGGCAACCTGCAACGGGGCAAAATCAGGATGACTTTTACAAACCCCTTTCCAGCCGATACGGATGGAGCTTTGTACGGCATCAGGCATCTCTGCAAAGTATTCTCTTTTCTGTATCACCTGTTTACTCTGTTCAGTAAACGGCTCCCCAGTTCGGCAGTTACCAGATGAGGAGAAGTACCTGTTAAGTGATGGTATTGCTCTGTGAGGATCTTTACCGGCAACTGTTATGTATAGATTACCAGTATTATAGAACTCCTTATGGAATTCCTGCAGCAGAGATGTGTTTATAACTGCAAAGTCATCAGGAGTAGTAATTCTTCCATAAGGTGCATTACCGAAGAGAGCATTATAGAACAACTCTCTGGATACAACCGATGTTTTTTGCCTGCTGGTAAGGAAGCGTTGTATCCGTCTTTCAATCAGCATCCTGAATTCATTCTCAGGGAAAGAGGGATTAAATAATACTTCTGCAGCCAGCTCCAGCACCTTATCAAGGGTACGTGACAGTGTAATGACAACCAGCCCGGCATTGTCCTTATCAACAACAGGAGTAAAAACTGCACCTGTATGATCTATAATATTGTTTAAGGTAACAGCATCATATAAGAGAGTTCCTTCAGTCAGCATTTCATTTACCAGTGATGCTGTGAGGTGCTGTCTTTCTCTTACCTGTCCGGCTTCAAATACAAATTCAATACGGAGCAGATCTTCACTGCCTGATCCCAGTAACCAGACAGGGACTCCTCCATCAAGAAGAACTTTTTCGGGTTCCGGAATGGAACCAACGGTTGGTGTTACCGTGGCCGGCTGTGTGATTCTGTTTAATGTGTTCATTTTCTTTTTGCCATATATCTTATTACAGAGCAGTTATCAGATCTAAATGTACGCTGAGCAGTATCAGTTACTTCGTCTTTGGTAACACTCATATATTTATCTGATTCACTGTTAATATTACCGGCATCGCCCAGATGCTCATGGAATGCCAGGTTAAATGCTTTGTTTGATGCACTTATCATGGCCATCAGATGGTGCGATTCATATCTGTTTCGTGATTTCTCCAGTTCAAAATCAGTGATTTGTGTGGTGCAGAGCAAATTCAGTTCTTCCCAGATTGCCTTTTCGGCTTTCTCAATGTCAATGTCATTTTTAAGCCTTCCTGATATTATTACCAGTCCAGGGTCTTCATCACCAGTGAGGTAGCAGTCGACCTCGCTGAAAAGCTCTTTCTCCCTGACAAGTGTAGTTGGAAAACGACCCGATTCGCATCCGGCCAAAACATCGGTCAGAAGATCTAATATATAGAAGTCTCTGTCATTGCGCCGTCCGGTATGGAACACCATTACCAATTCATCAGCTGGGACATCCCTGTAAACAGTCAATTCTCTTCTTTCTCTCTGAATGGGTTCCTGAATTATACTCTTTTTGTTTTTTGCACCCGCAGTCACCTGCGCAAACCACTTTTCTGCCAGTGAGAATACCCTTTCAGGGGTAACATTACCTCCAACACTTAATATTGCGTTGCCCGGAACATAATTATCATTGAAAAATCTTTCTACAGCTTTATGATCTGCCCGTTCAATGTGTGAAATATCCTTCCCAATTGTTGGCCACATATAGGGGTGAACTTTATAGGCCAATGGTCTTAATAAAAGAAACAGGTCGCCGTAAGGTTGATTCAGATATCTCTGACGGTATTCTTCAATAACAACTCTCTTTTGAGTCTCCAGCTTACCTTCAGCAAGGTCGAGACCAAGCATCCTGTCTGATTCAAGCCAGAAGGCAGTCTCAATATTGTCAGCAGGCAAAGTAATGTAATAGTTTGTTATATCGTTGGTTGTGAAAGCATTGTTCTCTCCACCTGCAAGTATGACCGGGGTGTCGAAAACAGGAATGTTTACTGATCCTTCAAACATCAGGTGTTCAAATAGATGGGCAAACCCTGTAGCCTCTGCATCCTCATCCTTGGCGCCGGTTCGGTATAGTATATTCGTTGTTACCATTGGTGTGGTGTTGTCATAGTGCGCCAGCACAGTCAACCCATTAGACAGTTTGTGTTTTTCGAAAGTGACCATAGACTCTTCCTCAGTTTCAATAACGTAAAAAGTACAGCTACAAAAATGGGAAAAAGAATGCAGAACGGGAATTAAAACGGCCAATAGTATTAAAACAATGTGCCGAAGCCGGCCAGATGCCTTTTGTAGTAGCCATCATCAAGAGTGCTTATAGAAACAACACTGTTTCTCCCGGGCGAATGAATAAAACTGTTGTTGCCTAAATATATTCCTACGTGGGAGATACCTTCTCCACGGGTGATGAAAAACACCAGATCACCCACCATGGCATCTTCCGCTGCTATCCTGCGGCATATCCTGTATTGTCCTGATGATGAATGGGGGAGTTCGAACCCGAACGTATCATATATATACTTGACATATCCTGAACAGTCGAATCCTTTTTCAGAACACTGTCCATATCTGTATGGCACACCCAGGTACTCACAGGCTTTACTTTTAACAAAAATCCTTAGTGAATCAGTATTAATCAGAGAGTCTGATGGCAGTTGTGAACGTGTCTTTTGCTTCGGGCGGTTTATGCTTTCAGTAGTTGGAGTAAAAGCCGTTATAGAGTTCCTGAGCTTAAAAAGAAGAGAGTCACATGTAAAAGGTTGTTGACTGATCTGTTGTGCCCTCAGTGGCAATACAGAAATTATTAAAGCAGAAAGTAATATATATTTCTTCAGCAGGT
>QKCK01000036.1 GCA_003245695.1 Bacteroidota bacterium
ACGGGTGTCAACGATATCGGAGGCAGTGAGGGCCCCTTCCTCTCCGTCAGTGAGATTCTGTATAACCCTTATCTTATCGCCGACAGCATTTTCTGAGAACACTCTCTTCTTTATCTGACCCTCATTCCTGTCAATGATGCTGTTAGCAGCATTGACGATTGTCTGTGTTGACCTGTAGTTCTGTTCGAGCTTAAAGAGGTGATAGTCGGGGTAGTCTTTCTGGAAGTTAAGGATATTCTCTATCCTTGCCCCACGGAATGAATATATGCTCTGGGCGTCATCACCTACCACACACAGGTTGCGGCTTAACTCCGAGAGCTTCTTTACGATGATATACTGTGAGTAGTTTGTATCCTGATACTCATCAACAAGGATATAATCGAAGCGTCGGCGGTATTCGTCGAGTACTGCCGGAAAGTCACGGAAGAGGATATTCATGTTCAGCAGCAGGTCGTCAAAATCCATGGAATTGGCCTTAAAGCATCGTGCTGCATAGTGTTTGTATATCGTTGCTATCTCAGGTGTCTTGCTGTTTCTGTCTGACTCGGATATCTGGGGTACCTGTGAGTACTGACCTGCTGTGATGAGGTTGTTCTTGGCATGTGATATTCTTGATGCCACAGCTGCAGGCTTGTATACATTATCGTCGAGCTGCAGCTCCTTGATGATAGTCCTTACCAGGCTGCGGGTGTTATCAGTGTCATAGATTGTGAAGTTGTTCTTATAGCCAAGATATGATCCGTCGCGGCGCAGAAACCTGGCGAAGATAGAGTGGAAGGTGCCCATCCATAGGTTCTTGGCGTTTTCTTCACCTACTATCTGCATTATCCTCTCCTTCATCTCACCTGCTGCCTTATTTGTGAAGGTGAGTGCCAGTATGCGGTTTGCCTTTACACCTTTCTCAAGCAGGTTTGCAATACGGAAGGTAAGCACACGTGTCTTGCCCGAACCTGCCCCGGCAATGATTAGTGCCGGTCCGTCTGTGTTGATAACAGCCTCCCTCTGTGCCTTGTTAAGATCATCAAGATATTTATGCAGCATGATAGCCCACTCTTTTAGGCCCCAAAGATAAAACTAGTGGCTATACCATAAAAGACTATGATGAAACTAAGGTTTGAAAGTTTTCAACATAACAGCGTCACTCATTTATGCCCTGTTAAGGGGCAGCCTTTTTTTTATTAGCTTTGTAGATAATTTCAACTGCCAAACGACGTTAAAGAGTAGTGTCAAGAATAGTATTCCTTATATTATTAATATTACCGTTTGCCCTGCAGGCACAGATAACTGCACCAACAGCAAATGCAACCCGCAGGACATCATATCCTGTCACAGGACGTACAGACTCAATCTTTATTTTCTGTGGCTCATCATCATCAACAGGGGCACTGACAGCTGTCAGCCCTGACGGTGGAGGTCCTTATACCTTTACCTGGACCAGATACGATCAGTCAACCGGCACATGGGCCACTACCGTCAAGACTGAGACAGCCCTGTCTTCAACAGCAGCTGGCCTGACTGAGGGCGGATACCGCGTCCATATAAATGACGCATCTGATACTTATCTGTATGCCTGGGTGCATATTGACAACCCCGTGTCTGTCGCCGCACTGAAGAACTACACCTGCACTTATGTGGCACTTGACGGCACTGCATCAAAGGATGACTTTTATTACCGCGATCTTACCAATAATGCGTCAGTTCTCCTGCCAAATGCTGTTGACTTTACCTGGAGTTCTTCACCAGAGTCAACAATTAAGCCTAATGAGATAGACCCCATCATTTCAAAGCCCCCGCTCACAGATATTACATATATTCTCGAGGTAGCTGACAGCTTTGGCTGTAAAACCACTTCGTCGTTCTTCTATGAGTCTATTCACGTCGAGGCTGCCTTTACTGCCAGCCCGGTTGAAGGCGAGGCCCCGCTTGAGGTCACCTTTACTAACAACTCGGTGAGAGCTGCAAACTGTACATGGGATTTTGGTGATGATTCAGTCTCTTATCTTATTGACCCACCGGCACATAAATACTATATCCCGGGTACATATACCGTGAAACTGTCAATTGAGAGCGACCTTTTCTGTACCGACGAATACTCCTTGGATATAAAAGTTGTTGATTCGAAACTGGATATGCCAAATGTTTTTACACCTAATGGAGACGGGTTTAATGACTTTTTTGTTCCGGATTTTGCATCTCTTAAGTTCGTCACCATTCAGATATTCTCAAAGAGCGGGCAGAGAGTCTATCACTTCGAAGCTGAGGGTGAGGCTGTCTCAGAGTGGAAAGGCTGGGATGGCAAGATAAATAACTCAGACAGGTATGCCGAACCCGGTGTCTATTACTATGTCATCAGGGGGAAAGGCTGGGATGATAAAGAATATAAAGGATCATTTTTCAGAGGAGTCGTCTACCTTTACCGGTAGGCAGTGAAAGTCGAAAGTCGAAAGTCGAAAGTTTGTAAAGTTGAAAGCTCATACACTAATCCTTACTACCTTGCACCCTAGCACCTTAGCACCTTAGCACCCTAGCACCTTACCACGCTACCACTTTACCACCTTTACCACTCCTTCCCTGCAGGCTGGCTCCTCGCTAAAATAGCCCACAGGGCTATTTCTTAACGCTCGGCCCCCTTATCACTTTACCACTTTACAACGTTATAATAGCAAGATCAGACAACTTATGTTGGCATGATTGAGATAATTTTGCAGCGGTCGGTGAGAAAACTTATTGTCTGAACATGTGATGTGTTAATATTTTTCACTCTTCATTTTTTTGAATTGGTAATATGTATGATCTGAAATGAGATTCGCTGTTCGCCGTTTACCGGTAATTTCCTGCTGTTAGTAGAGATTTAACATTTATTTGACTAAGAAAACTTTGAAAACTAAAATAGTTTTGTGATTTTTGTCGCTTTAAAATAAAAGTATAAAGATGGATAATGCTGAGTGTACTGATCGTATTGTGAAAGAAGCCGCAGAGCTTTTCAGTGTCTATGGGACCAAGGCTGTGACCATGGATACTCTTGCGCAGCATCTGGGGATATCGAAGCGTACCATATACGAAAAGTTCAGAGATAAGGATGAGTTGCTGGCAACAGTTCTGATGTGCATGTTTAAGAAGCAGAAGGAGAAGATGGAAGAGTTGTTTGCTTCGGAGGCGAATGTTTTTGTTGCTTTTTTCAAACATGGAAGAATGATGAAGGAGTACATGAGCACTGTTAATCCCATCTTCAAGTCTGACCTTAAGAGGTTTCACAGTGAGGTAATAATGAAGCTGAGATCGAATTATGGCAGTCAGTTTGACAACACACTTATTTTCATCAAGAAGGGGATAGAGCAGGGAGTGGTTCGTGACGATGTAAATCCGGATATTGTCAACAGGTGTATTCAGGGGCTTACCAGGATCACCAGTGACCCTGAGCTCTTTCCTCCGGAACAGTATTCGCATAAACAGATAATGCAGGATGTATTTCTTAATTACATTAAAGGGATAGCAACCGAAGAGGGATTAAAGGTCCTGAATGCATTTGATAAGGAATTTTAAATTGAGATATAATTTTTAAGAACATGAAAAAGAATCTATTGAGTTTATTGTTTTTGGGCTTATTTATGCCTGGGACAGGAGTTTTTTCGCAGGCACAGCCGGCGGAAATAACTATGAGTGTTCAGCAGGCTATTGACAAGGCTCTTGAGTTTAACGGGAGCATTGCTTTGGCCAGAT
>QKCK01000283.1 GCA_003245695.1 Bacteroidota bacterium
ATCAATCCTGGCAGGGGTCGACCACACACGATTCAACAAAAACGAATGGGTGAGAGTAGATAACAACATCTTCTTCGTAAACAAAGACAAAGACATGCATTACAGTCCGGCCAGCAACACCCGACTAAGAATAGATGCCGCAGATTTTGGCGATCTGGAAATTGAAAGTGCAAATGGAAATATTAATGAGATACCTGATAAACTGAAAGTTAATAAGGCATATCTCGAGGGTTACTTAATGGCCCGTTACAGTGAACAAACAGACCTCGACCGAAACTCACCGGCAAACCAGTGGCGTTCGATGCTTGGAATGAATCTTCAGGGTACAATGACATCATCAGCTACCATGTTCTGCAACAGGTATCCATGGAAAGAAGCCATTAACCTGTTTGGTAATGTAAGTGGATATGGTGCTCAATAATTAAGGAATAAACATCATAAAACTACAACGGCAACAATGCTTATCTGTAAACATATTAATTGATTATACTGTCACACCTAATCTACAACTATAAGAGATAACAGTTATGAAAACATCTTTACAAATAATACTCCTTCTGTTGTTTTGCAACATTGCTGCAGCTGAAAAAATAAATAATAACACCTCTCCTGCCTCTTCATCTTCGTTAACGATTTCTGTAAGTAACATAAGGTATAATTCATTCCGTGCATCCTGGACCGCACACCCTGATGCAACAAGCTATAAACTGTTCGTTCAGTATAAAGCCTCATTGGACGAAGTATACGAATCTTTTTCTGCTTATAATGGGATAGTATTGAGTATGACCACCCTTTACTATGATGTAACAGACATTTTCTATTCATTCAGCACAAAACACAAGGTAATTGTACAGGCTATCAGGAATGATGCAGTTATTGATGAGGCTGAACTGGTCTTTAGTGTCTTGGGTAAGCCAGTGCCTTTTGGTCTTAGTAATGTTGACAATAATACTGTCAGAATGACCTGGAATCTGTATAAATATTATTCCTACACTATTTATGTATACAAACTTGTCGGAGAGACTCTTCAGCCGGTTACCGGATATCCGCTTGAACATTCGCAGATTTATAATATGGAAGGTTATCAATACGATATAAGTGGCCTTGAAGAAGGAACACCCTATGTTTTTGCCCTTAGTTCTTATGTTTATTCCAGTGGCGTTACCAGTGATACCATCCATCATACTCATTACACCCTCCCAAAAGCACCACAGGCAACTGCAGCCACCCTGACAGGCCCCAATACCTTTCAGGCCAACTGGAGCATCTCTCCTGTTCCTCCCCAGATAAAACTTTACGTAAAGGAGTCTGTCTCCGGGAAATGGATATTGAGAGGCCAGGTAATTGAACAGATGAGTGCATTTAAGGTGAATAACCTGATACCTGGCACTACTTACGAATACCAGGTTAGCTCAGTTAATCCAAACGGAGAATCTGATCTTTCAAATATTATCAGGGTCACAACAATAAATCTTCCAGTACCTGTGGCAATAGCGCCCAGCGTTATCTACAGCTGGGGATTTGATGCAAGATGGAATACCCTGGTAAACGCAATAGGTTACCAGCTGCAGGTAAGCGATGGTGGTGACTGGGTTGATTATGAAATATCATCAGGAACTACCAGCCACTATTATGTTGAAGGGTTAAAACCGAATATAAACTACCAATACAGGGTAAAGGCATATTATTCAAATGGGTACACCGATTACAGTAACGTTATCCAGGTTAAAACACTTGATGCCCCGATTGCCCGGTCTGTTATAAGGGATTTGTCTGATCCGTCAATAGTTACTGCAGTATGGGACAATTACGACGGTGCAACCGGTTACAAACTATATGTTGTGAGTAACGAAAGCTCTGCTTATAATCCGGCCGGATATTTTCCAAAAACCCTTACAGCTACCGAAGCCAGGACAATAAGCGGTTTACTGCCCGGTCATTCTTACCGTTTTTATGTTCAGGCAACTATACCGGCCGGAATCACAGCTGAATCAAACAGGATAGATTTTTTTACAAGACCTGCCACTCCTGTTGCCCTGAATGCCGACCATATCACCAGCACATCTTTTGATGCTGAATGGGATGATATAAATGATGATGCCGATAAAACATACCTTTCTGTTTATAACGCAGCAACCAGCCTTACTGTGCCAGGATATTCGGCACGAGAGGTTTCACTAGAATCAGAAACTGTTACAGGGCTTACATTCAGTACAACCTATTACTACACTGTAGAGGTGGAGAAAAACGGCCTGAGATCCAATACTTCCAATATTGTATATGTAAAGACCGACTACCGGGAATTAACTCTGACATGTAACCCGGCAGCAGCAGGAACATGCACAGGAGGCGGATGGGTGAAGGATTATTCTACTGTAACCGTATCAGCCAGTGCCAAACCAGGATACGAGTTTATAAACTGGACCGAAAACGGAACAGAAGTATCAGAATCAGTTGACTATACTTTCACAATAACGAAAAACCGTTCCCTGGTAGCTAATTTCGTTGCCATTTCACAATATGTTGTAGGTATTTCAGTCAACCCTCAGACAGGAGGCCGCGCAACAGGTGACGGTGCATACTCTACCGGGAGTTCTGTTACAGTTTCAGCCACTAATAATCCGGGCTATACTTTTATTAACTGGACTGAAGGCGGAAAACAGGTCTCCTCGTCAGCAAGTTTCACATTCACAATCTCTGACAACCGAAATCTAACGGCCAATTTTGCACAAAACCCGGCTGCCGTCTATATACTCTCTCTATTGACAACACAGGGAGGAACTGCGAGCGGGACTGGGGCCTATGCCCCGGATGCAAGGGTTACAGCTGTTGCAACAGCAAGTGAGGGTTATGAGTTTGTTAACTGGACAGAAAACGGTAAAGAGGTATCCAGGCTGGCCAGTTATTCATTCAACATTACAGCCAGTCGCACCTTTATTGCAAACTTCCAGCCAGCATCTGCAGGTTATACTCTTACATTATCTGCCAACCCATCCTCCGCAGGAAAAGTATCAGGCGATGGATATTATGAAACAGGAGCTTCTGTCAGTGCCATAGCAACACCTGCCATGGGATACAGATTTGTTAACTGGACTGAAGGAGCCAATGAAGTTTCTACAACAGCAACATACACATTTACAATCAATTCTGACCGGAGCCTGGCAGCAAACTTCACATTACTAACCGATATTGATGATGTGGAAAAAGACTCTATATGCATTTATCCAAACCCCGCAACTCAATATTTCTATATAACCGGGGCAGATAACGGGGCGGTTTACAGTATTGTGTCGGCTGCAGGTAAAAAAATCATTACAGGAAAAATCACATCACATAGTCATCTTATCAATGTTACTCACCTGGCAACTGGTTTATATCTGGTAACAATTGAAAAAGGAAACAGGCTGATATCATTAAAGTTATTAAAAAAGTAAAGAGATAAGGCATAAAAAATCTGAAGAGGCTCTACCCTGCCGGCTTGATCTTTCGCAAAGAAGAATCAAGCTGACAGCCAATTTTCCGGAGCCTCTTCTTTTTCTATTTAAGAATCACCAACTCAGTTCAAAAACAATTTGTAACTTATTACCGGTCTTGAAATAGCAGAAAGATAACTGAGTCTGTTATTGCCAGGTCAAAACCGGTCCAGAATGAGGCAATTAAAACTATATCCGTCAGGTTTTTTCAGATCATGGGTCATTGCCCTGCTGGCTATTTC
>QKCK01000331.1 GCA_003245695.1 Bacteroidota bacterium
CCTAATAGCTTCAGCTTTTGAAAGTAAGCCCGATTGTACTTCCCAGACAATCTCTCTTTTTAATGAATCTGGATAAAATTTATTCCCTCTCATAAATTTACTTTTTGTGTAAACCTATTTCAGGACAAGACAACTTACCACCTTACCACCATACCACTTTTCCACCTTACCACAGGCAGAGGTTAATTTATCGCCGGCAGGTATGCATAGTCCCGGCCATAATCAAGCATTTGCTGAAGGAAGTCTGAGCAGTATTCCACTTTAATATCAGTTATCATTCCGTTGGCATCAGTAACGGGTATCAGTTTAGGATTTATGAATCCCGTATATGGAGCCAGGTTCAGTTTAGCATATCGTTCAAGCACCTCGGTATGCAGTGACTGATCTATTTTGACGCCGTAGTTTTCGATAATAGCTTTACCGGCTTCAAAGTCGCCTTCAGATTTTATACGTTGGATCTCTGCCAGCATCTCACCGAAGAGGGTGCGGAGTTTCTGATAGTCATTTATCTTCACAAAGGTTTTACCATCGCGTTTGAACACCTCAATCACATTATCAGCTTTACCCTTTTCATATACCCAGTGTGATATTGCTGCTCTGTCTCTCATATGAGCCTGTTCGATATCTTTACCGGGTTTGATCCTTACAATCTGAGTCAGCAGACCATTTCTTATAAAGCTGTCATATTCTGCTTTTGCTGCCTCATGGTCAGGTATAAGACCTAATTCTATCACTTTTTCATCCATCAGGTAATATAGTGCGAAGAGGTCTGCACGGGCTTCTTCGAGAGGTGAGTAGTAATTCTTTAGTGAGTTGGCATCTTTTCCCGGAGCCATTTTGCCGCTTGCGTGGCCTATGCATTCATGAAAATCGGTATGGAGGGCGCTTGCCAGTGAACCGTACTCCATGGCACGTTTTATCTCATCCTCGTCTGCAGCAAATTCCTGCAGCATACCTCCGCCACGGGATGCTATATCGATAGCATCTGTGATATTAGCCAGTGTGACAGATTTGGATCCTGACTGTGTGCGTATCCAGTTTGAGTTTGGAAGGTTTATTCCCAGTGGTGATGCCGGATAGCAATCACCACCCAGCATTGCGATATTTATAACGCTGGCAGCCACACCTGTCACTGTCTCTTTCCGGTATGATGGATTGACGGGGGAGTTATCCTCAAACCATTGGGCGTTGGCAGTGATGAGTTCAGTGCGTTTGGTAGCCTCTGTATCCTTATAGTCAACGATAGCCTCCCAGTTGGCTTTCAGACCAAGAGGGTCATTATATGTTTCAATAAAACCGTTAATATAATCAACCGACGGAGTTGTGTTACGGGCCCAGATGATATTGTAATCGTCCCATGTTTTCAGATCCCCAGTGCGATAATAATCGATGAGCAGGGCAAGTTCTTTCTCCTGTATCTCGTTCATTGCCACCTCTTTTGCCTTCTCAAGCCAGAATATTATTCTCTCTATTGCCTGACCATAAAGTCCATCGGCTTTATAAGTTAGTTCCTCAACCTTACCATTTCGTTTTACCACTTTCGTATTCTGACCATAAGAAATTGGGGTGAGATCAGCCGGATCAACAATGCCTGAGTAATAGGTTTCAACTTCTGCCTGGCTCACTCCCTCGTAGAAGTTAACTGAGGATGATGTTATCATATCACTGCCTTGAGACTGGTCTACCTTCTTTGCATAGAGTATTGGGTCGAACATTACCGGAATCAGAATTCCGGTAAGTGCTTCGGCTGTCTGTCCGTCAGAGAGGGGCAGCAGTGAGGCTTCTGATGAGTTAATAAGTGAAATGAAGTATTCCCTGCTGAAGCCGGGGATAAATTTATCATTTGAGTAGTGATGATGAATTCCATTCGCAAAGAATACACGTTTTGCATAGGTCACAAAAGCTTTATATTCATCATTGTCCTTGTCGCCCTTGTAAGATAGGAGGATGGCTTCAAGAGTCTTTCTTACAAGCAGGTTGTATTTGAAATTCTGATCCCATTGTATATCGCGTCCGCAGAGGGCTGCCTCAGAGAGATAGTAAATAAACTCCTTCTCCTGAAGTGAGAGGTTCTCAAACGCAGGAAGCTTATACCTGAGGACCCTAATATCTTCAAATCTGTCAACATTATAGTCAAAGTCGTCTGCCGAATCGGTTTTACTGGCAGTATTTCTGCATGAATTAAACATTATCATACTCATAAAAGCTATTGTACATAGGATTAAACTCTTTTTCATGGCGGAGTGTTTAGTTTGGTGGTGTAAAATTACAAAAACAAGCACAGTACTGGTCATAAAAGTTATTTTATTGACTTAAAATCTCAATTATGAATCATGGTTACTCTTCATAAAGAAGCTTTAATTTTTTTCATATAGAATAAACCGGTTGGTATATCCGGCGGGTTAATTATCACACAATGATTACAGTATAACAAATCAGATATTGAGGGCTGAAAAAGTATTATTAAAATCTCTTCATTCATTAAAGTGGTTATAGCTGGTCATGAGTATTGATAGTGGCATTGTCAGGTTGTTTTAGGTACAAAATTATTACGACAGAATTAGCGAAAAACGTTTTTAATATTCGAGGTAATTGTTACCTTTATGTGTCTGCTTTAAAAAGGAAGTCAGCATAAACATATAGAGAGAGGAAAGAGATGGGGCAAAGTTGCATGTATGTGACTGACGGCGCGTGAGCTGTGTTCTTGTCATTAATCTACAACACTGTTTATCAATCACATAACATAAATAAAGTGTGTTTTTCTGATTAATCCGAAAAGCGGGTGGATAGACAAAGGGGCGTTGAGAAGAATATTGGAGGAGTTGTTGATGCGTTTAGTCGTTAGGTGCCGTGGATCAAATCAACAAATCAAAAAAATAATGAGCAGCCATCGAGCAAGGAAGCAAATGAGCATGATGAGCACAATAAAGCAGCGGTTACGTATATAACGTACTCATATTTTGCAGATAGCTATAATAAGAAGTAAATTTGATATCAGAACCAAAAGAGATCATCATGAAAAAGGTGATAATTATTCTGATAGTCTCCCTCATAACGGTAAATAGTTGGTCACAAAACGCTGAGTTAAATCAAAAATCAATTAATGATTCTATATCAGTACAGTCTCTGAAAGGAAATTCGGACTATGATATTGGAAAAAACTCTGTTTATTTAGAGTTTCTGGGAAATGGGATTCTGTCCTCATTCAATTATGATCGTCGTATCAGGCTCAATGAGAGTAACGGTCTGATACTCCGGGCAGGATTAGGTTTTTATGGCGAGAAAAAGCTGATTGAAGGTTCATATCCGGAAGAACAGAAATTTCAGTCAGAATTATCTCCAATTTTTGAGCTCAACTATACATTTGGGACGAGGAAGCATTTTTTGGAATTAGGTGTAGGCAACAACAATTTTCGTTCATTATCATTCAGGGCTGGATATCGGTTACAAAAAGAAAGTGGGTTTTTATTGCGGGCAGGGATAGTCATTATTACCAAGGATGAATGGTGGGTTCCTGTATGGCCAGGATTTTCATTTGGATATTCATTTTGATGGCCGGGCATTGTCTGCCATTTTCGTTGTATCTCATACATAAAACAATTGCTATATAATAAAGATACTATGTCTTTTAAAATATTTTTCACGAAATAATTTCTTCTTTTAGTTTTATTCTTTTTATACTGTCATCATTATCATAGAAATAAGTA
>QKCK01000074.1 GCA_003245695.1 Bacteroidota bacterium
CTGCTGCATTATCGGCAGCACTGATTTCCTGCTTAACGGTACTGCCGCCAATAACAGCGGTACGATGTACGCTACACGAAATTAACATACTGAGAAGCAGCGAAAACAACAGAATATGCCTTATCATTTAATAACCCTTTACAATGAGTGGTAATTACTTCTACAATTTAAGGCTTTTCGAAGAAAGAAGCGGGGCTGAAAATATTTTTTTTAAAAAGCATCTATCTTTTCAAACCTTTATTTAAATCTTCCGTATAATTACAAAAGAAATCATAGTAAATAACCACATATTTTTTTCTTTACCTGATGCGGATATTTTGTAGGAGAATGGAGTTTCTGACCATACTGAAAGGCTCATTGTGCAAGCTTATCATATCAGTGGCATTGATTATTGCTGTTTTATCCCTGCACTCATGCATAAATGAAAGGACTCCATGGTTCCCGGATGTATCGGCATTATACACCTCACATGGTCTCAGCATGGATGATGAAACATCTTATTATTATCTTAATTCAGGAACCAGATCAAATTCACCTGAGGTGTTAACTGAAGAGAAAATCCATGACAATAAAACAGGCTTTGACTATAGCTCACCGATACCTTCTCCCTACCGTAAAGGAAGGATATCATTTGATGACAGGGTATATTATACTTCAGCTATCACCAGCCGGGAACCTGAGTCACGGGATATAGCACCGGAGAAGAACTGTGAGATAAGATCCTCTGATGATATAAGGGAGAAGATAAGTGAGAGAGGAAATACGGCAGGCAGTCTTGAAAACAGGTTCAGGTTTGAAAAATTCTCTGCCGGTATTATTGCATCGGAGAAAAACAGTCACCTGATAACATCAGGCAATAGCAACGGTCTCTATTACGGAACGCCCTATGGATTCTCATTAACAAATGATTTTGGGATTCACATCCGATACGCACACAATTACCGTTGGTCATTTGAAGGGGGGTATCTTTTCAGGTCTGCAATAACTCAGGATTTTAAACAGCTATCTGAAGGGATAACTGTTTCAGACCACTATAAACTGAATTACTCTGCCATAGAGTTTACCACCAGGTACCGGCTGGACAAGCCTTCAAAAATAAAGACTCCGGCAATATGCCTTGTTGGCGGGGTCTATCTGGCATCATTGAATTCTGCTACTGAGACAGCAGATGGTAATGAGAGCGATATCACAGCATTATTTAAGCCGCATGACTATGGCATCACTGTTGGTGGAGAGATTGAATATACTCTGTTCAAACGTCTGGCTGTTGCGCCAGGGCTGAGGGTAAAATATGGCTTAGGGAATATAGCCCGGGATTCTGAAAACATTTCAGCCCGAAATGCATCGGTTGAGTTACGGCTTACCATTTCCATTCCTCTGAAGGGATGCTGAGGTATCGACTGTTATCTCCCTGCCCTCATTTCCATCGGAAGTATTGACAGATAGACAAATTCATTTACCGGGACTTTGATATTATGTTTTTGAGCCAGTTTTACAACTGTCCCGTTCTGATATTCTATCTCAGAATGACGCCCTTCCCATACATCCCTTGCAAGCGAAGAGGTAGAGTCAAAAGGATATGTGTCTATCACTGCGTCGAGTGCATCAAGGAAATGAGGATCAATAATCACCCCTTCGGCACACGCTACTGTGTAGACCTCCCTGCACAGTTCCCTCATCATCTGCCTCACCTGAGGTATCTCACGCATCTGGCCGTATGAAGAACGCATTACTGCCATCAGACCACTGATGCAGATACCAATAAATTTCTTCCATGTCTCCGCTGCTATATCACCGGCAATATGAGATTTTATGTCGCAATGGTCAAACAGCATCTTTATTTCCCGCACCCTGTCTGTAACGGCATTATCTGTCCGTCCAAAGATAATCTCCGGATCAGCTCCAAAATGGTTTATTACGCCTGGTCTTTCTATCCGGCTGAATATACGACACAGGCCACCCCACACCTCTGAACCGCTGATAGATGCTCTCAGCTCTTCCACCGCTGAAACACCATTCTGGAGAGGTATAATAACTGTGTGTTCTGATGCGATAGCCGCCAATGCAGGTGCAACATCCTTTACCTGCCATGCCTTCAGGCATACAAGTATCAGGTCAGGGGTATCGATATCTTCAATACTGTCAGTCGCTTTTACCTCTGGAAGTATAATATCGCCCCTGATGCTTTTTACTGTGAGACCGTTGTTTTTCAGAGCGTCAAGATGTGTGCCACGTGCCAGAAATGTCACGTCGTTACCTGAGACAGCCATACGGGCGCCAAAGTAACCTCCAACGCCACCTGTTCCTATAATTGCGATCTTCATATGACAGAATTTTCACTTCTTTCACTCAGAACCGGCTGCTGACAGTCATAAGTAACACTGTGTTATGGCAGTGGTGCGGGTAACAGTGCTCTGCATACTGTTTCCCGCCTTTTCTCCTACAGCGTCTGAATAAGTATATTTAGTATCTCCTTTGCCGCTTTTGCCACTGAGGTGCCAGGTCCGAAGATGGCTGCCACACCTGCATCATAAAGGAACTGATAATCCTGCGCAGGTATAACGCCACCTGCAATAACAATAATGTCTTCACGCCCCAGTTTCTTCAGCTCATTTATTACCTGAGGTATCAGTGTTTTATGTCCGGCAGCGAGGCTTGAGACACCCAGTACATGGACGTCATTCTCTACTGCCTGTTTGGCGGCCTCTGCCGGGGTCTGGAACAGTGGGCCGATATCTACGTCGAATCCCAGATCAGCATATCCGGTCGACACTACCTTTGCTCCGCGGTCGTGACCATCCTGACCCATTTTAGCAATCATTATTCGTGGTTGACGGCCGGCTTTTGCTGCAAACCCGGCAGCAAGAGCTTTGGCTTCTTCATAGTCTGAGTCAGACTTGTATTCTGAGGAGTATACTCCTGAAATGGTTCTTATCACAGCTTTATATCTACCAGCTATTTTTTCACATGCATAGGATATTTCGCCCAGAGTGGCTCTCTTTTTTGCAGCGTCAACAGCAAGTTCCAGAAGGTTACCTTCACCTGTCTGTGCAGCTTTTGTTATAGCTTCGAGGGCTCTCTGGCATTCTGCCTCATCACGCGAGGCTTTAAGCTCAGCAAGTCGTTTCAGCTGAGCTTCCCTCACTGCTGTATTATCAACCTCCAGTATCTCAAGTGGCTCTTCCTTCTCAAGCCTGTATCTGTTTGTCCCTACTATCGTCTGCGCTCCTGAGTCTATCCTGGCCTGAGTCCTTGCGGCTGCCTCTTCAATCCTCATCTTCGGTATCCCCGATTCAATTGCCTTTGCCATACCTCCCAGGCTCTCTACCTCTTCGATAAGCTTCCAGGCTTTGCGGGCTATCTCGTCTGTTAGTGTCTCAACATAATACGATCCTGCCCATGGATCTACTGATCTGCATATGTTTGTCTCCTCCTGAAGGTATATCTGTGTGTTACGGGCAATACGAGCTGAAAAATCAGTAGGCAGGGCTATGGCCTCATCCAGAGCATTGGTATGCAGACTCTGGGTATGACCCAATGCCGCAGCCAGGGCTTCGATACATGTACGGCCTACATTATTAAACGGATCCTGTTCTGTAAGACTCCATCCTGATGTCTGACAGTGAGTACGAAGAGCAAGCGACTTAGGGTTCTTAGGATTGAAGCTGCTGACTATCTTTGCCCACAGCATCCGTGCTGCCCTCATCTTGGCAACCTCCATAAAGTAATTCATGCCTACAGCCCAGAAGAACGACAGACGCGGGGCAAAGTCATCAATATTCAGACCTGAGTTTACTCCGGTACGAAGATATTCAAGCCCGTCTGCCAGCGTATATGCCAGTTCTATGTCAGCAGTAGCCCCTGCCTCCTGCATATGATAACCTGATATCGATATCGAATTGAACTTAGGCATCTTCTCTGAGGTGTACCTGAAGATATCAGCAATGATACGCATTGAGAAGGCAGGCGGATAAATGTAAGTGTTACGAACCATAAACTCCTTGAGGATGTCATTCTGTATGGTCCCCTGTAACTCCTCCAGTTTTGCCCCCTGCTCCAGTGCTGCAACAATATAGAAGGCCATCACCGGTAGCACAGCTCCGTTCATGGTCATTGAGACAGACATCTTATCAAGAGGTATCTGATCAAACAATATCTTCATATCAGCAATTGAGTCTATAGCCACACCTGCCTTACCCACATCACCAACAACTCTCTCATGATCGGAGTCATACCCTCTATGCGTAGCAAGATCAAAGGCAACAGAGAGACCTTTCTGCCCTGCCGCAAGATTACGTCTGTAAAAAGCATTTGACTCCTCAGCAGTAGAGAATCCTGCATATTGCCTTATTGTCCAGGGCATCATGGCATACATGCCTGAGTAGGGACCACGAAGGTAAGGCGGAAGACCTGCTGCATATCCAAGATGCTCCATACCCTTCAGGTCATCAGAAGTATACACACTTTTGACCTGTATCCTCTCCGCTGTTTCCCAATCTGCTTTTATATTATTACTTCTCTCCCATTCGGCAGTGTTGTGCGATGGTACAGAAATATTCTCAATATCGCTTTTATTATATTTTGGCCTCATCGTTGCTCCTCCCTTGTTATTCCCAGTTTATCACAGAACATTTGAAGTGTGGAAAGCACATTGCTCTTTACGTTTATGAAATATTCCATTCCTGCAGCTTTTAACTCTTCAGTGCAGGCCGGAGCACCAGCTATAACCACAATGGCTCTACCTGCTGTCTCCCTGTAGACCTCAGGGGCTATAGCAGCATATTCATCATCAGAGCTGCATACAACAATTATATCGGCTTTGGAATCCAGGGCAGATTTAACTCCCTCGGCAGCTGTAGTGAATCCGTTATTATCGCGTACCTCAAAACCTGCACAGGCAAAGAAGTTACATGCAAACTGAGCCCTGGCCTTACGCATAGCCAGGTTACCCATTGGCAACATGAATACAAGAGGTCTGCGACCAGATTTACCGGTAAGTAACCGCATCTTCTCAAAGTCAGCAGCAGCACGTCGTGGCGTTAAAACATCAACCACTGCGTCATCATGCTCATCTGTTTCAATAAAGGCTATTTCAGGTACAGCCTTCGGGTTTCCCGTCTCATTAAAGTTAGGATATTGATTTGTTCCGAGAAGTATCTCCTTTCTCTTTGAAACATCATCCTTCCTGGCGGAGGCAGCAGATGCAATGTTCTTCTGCACCGTTCCCTGCTTCACAACCTCAAGAAAACCACCAGCCTCCTCTGTCTCAAGAAACAGTTTCCAGCTGTGCTCTGCAATCATCTGTGTGAGAGTTTCAATATAATATGAACCTGCACCCGGATCACTTACCTTGTCAAGATGAGATTCCTCCATCAGAAGTAGCTGCTGATTACGGGCAATACGTTCAGAGAATTCATCAGGGGAGGTAAAAGCTGCATCAAAAGGCTCTGTAGTTATTGAGTCAGCACCACCAACAACCGCCGACATTGACTCTGTCTGAGTACGCAGCATATTTACATAAGGATCAAATACTGTTTTATTCCACCGCGTTGTCACAGAGTGTATTGACATTATCTCACTGTTGCCATCCAGAGGTTTATATCCTCTGACAATAAGAGACCATAACATCCGTGCAGCACGCAGTTTGGCACATTCAAGGAAGAAGTCAGAGCCAATGCCAAAACTGAATTTTATCTTTGAGGCTGCCATATCAGCGGTTACGCCTCTTGAGGTGAGCGCCGACATATATTCATTGCCCAAAGCAAGTGAATATGCGAGTTCCATAACTACGGCAGCACCTGCGTTACTGAACTGTGAGCCAGTAACCTGTATTGTTTTCATACCTGGTATCTCCGATGAATCTTTTACCAGGTCAGCAAGATAGTCAAGCCCCTCATCTATGGTGACACACAACCTGCCGTTTGAGAGTAGCCGCATTAATGGGTCAGCAGCGATGCTGCCTCTGATTTTTGAAAGATCAGTTCCTTTTGCTTTAAAGACCTCCTTCAGCGATTTAAGCAGCTCACGCGCCCGGCCGGCAACGGAGAAATTCAATTCAACGCTCTCGCAGTGAATATCATGCAACAGCACTTCCAGATTATCTGATGTAACACTCTCTGCATCTTCAATGATAAAACCCAGCGATGTTACTCCCTTCATAAGTATATCAAGGGCTTTTAGATTTGCCTCTTTATAATCTCTGACAGAGATATCCTGACGTATCAGCCAATCGTTTCCCTTAATACGGTTTCCCCTAACATAAGGAAATTCTCCGGGAAGAGCATCTGTGAATTTCAGGTTCTCAGTATTCTCCTGCCTGTAAAAAGGCATCACTTCAAGGCCTTCCTTAGTTCTCCACACCAGTTTTCTGGTGAAGTCTGCACCTTTGAGGTCAGCAGTGAGCTTCTCCATCCACTTTTGAGTGGTTACCGGCGGAAACTGCTCAAAAAGTCTCTCTTTATTGCTCATTCAACGTTTTGTTTGTGGTATTGCAAAAATACTGCTTTATGAGAGTAATAAAAACTGTTATAAATCATATAAGTTACTGTTTTGCTCCATATTCCATGAGGAATGACTTGATAAAGTCATCAATGTCACCATCAAGGACAGCCTGCACATTGCCAGTTTCTAAACCTGTTCTGAGGTCTTTCACCATCTTGTACGGATGAAGAACATAAGAGCGTATCTGTGACCCCCACTCTATCTTCTTCTTCTCACCTTCAATCTTCGACTGTTCATCCATGCGTTTACGCAGTTCCAGTTCATAGAGATGCGACCGCAGCAGTCGCATGGCATTCTCCTTATTCTGAAGCTGTGATCTTGACTCCTGGTTCTCAATGACAATACCTGTGGGCTGGTGACGCAATCTAACAGCTGTCTCTACCTTATTTACATTCTGTCCCCCGGCACCACTTGAACGGTAGGTCTCCCATGTTATATCGGCAGGGTTTATCTCAACAACAATATTATCATCTACCAGTGGTGCCACAAACACCGATGCAAAGGTCGTCTGCCGCTTTCCCTGGGCATTAAATGGTGATATACGCACCAGGCGATGAACACCATTCTCACTCTTAAGAAAGCCATAGGCTTTATCACCTTCAAACTCCAGTGTTACAGACTTCACTCCCACCTCATCACCAGGCTGAAAATCAGCTTCAGTAATCTTATAGCCATTGCTCTCTCCCCACATTATATACATACGCATAAGCATCTGAGCCCAGTCATTGCTCTCTGTCCCTCCTGCACCGGCATTTATCTTCAGCACAGCTCCCAGCTGATCCTCCTCACGCCGTAACATGTTTCGTAGCTCCAGCTTGTCAACCATACCCCGGGCCTGATTGTATTGTCTGGCCACCTCCTCTTCAGTAGCCTCTCCCTCCCTGAAGAAATCATACAGTACAAGAAGGTCCTCAACAGCAGTATCTACTGCGCCAAAGGATGTGGTCCAGCTCTTTATCCCTGAAATATCCTTCATGATCTCCTCTGCCCTCTTTGGATCACTCCAGAAATCCGGTTCCTTTGTTATTGCCTCTTTTTCTTCTATCTGTTTGTTTTTGCCGGGTATGTCAAAGATACCTCCTCAGCGCATCACGTCGGGCGCTTAACTCTTTAATCTGTTCTATTGTGATCATCATGTTTAATTTGCGGCAAAGATACTACTAAAGGTGATAAGGTGGTAACGATATGACAGAGAATGAGCTGCTGTTCATTCAATCATCGAAGCCTGCGATAACTATACTTAAATGAATGTTCTGATCCGGGTGGGTCTGTCTCTTGCGGCAACGGAACAGAACCCATTGCCACCCTGTCAGTTAACCCTGAACCCCGAGAAAGAACCTGTGCCAGTCTGTAAAGCTGTTCCTGTAAAAACAGTAACACTTACAGTATTGGATGCACTTAGTCTTAATGTAACAGAACGGACAGGAATAAAACTTCCAGAAGATATATCTATTGCCAACTTCTCATAAATTTGAGAGTTCACATAAATTGCCAGTTCCCTCGAACCGCCTGTTCCATCAGCAGTGAATGAAATATTAAAAGTATAAATACCATCAGCAGGAGCAGTAAAAACACCCGAAGAAGGATCAAACGCTCCTCCAATATTCATATCTGCCGCATCATATGTAAGCGTAATATTACTCAGCTGTGGAGCAACATCTGATGAAGTATTTCTTGCTCTGAAAGCAACTTCTGATCCCAGTGTAACACTATTGCCTCCTGTGCCGGATATGGAAAGCTCCTTTGTGGACTGATTATAAGATAGTGTCTGAATCTCATTTGTAGGGCTGGCATCGGCATCGTTTTTCAGCCCTGAGAGATCTACAGTGGTAGTATTGCCGGATATTCCCAGCGAATATGTTGAGGAATTATATGAAAGAGTCTGGTTATACGGAGCCAGGTTAACTGAAGTGGCATCGGTCAGTTTTGTTATTGTCAGGATATCGCTTGTCAGTCGCAGGTCCTGCAGCTCATTGGTGGGGTCGCCATCTTTCTCTATTGATGATATCTTCACCTGGTTCCCTCCGGAGATGGCAAGATAGTCAGAGCCATCTACATTAACCACAGAGAGGGTCTGATCATCTGTTGCCGGGTCACCGGGTTCACCCTGTGGTCCCTGTTCTCCCTGCTCTCCCTGAGGGCCTGGCTCAAGTGACTTGGCAGCATAAAGCGCATATGGCACAGCCAGAAACTGCATAGCCCCCATATCACGGTAATCACCACCAAAATTTACTTTCACCTTAAGAAAATAGGTGCCTGTTGACCAGTCTATATCATTGATTGTCTCAGCAGAGCCATTGCCCGTCGATGTGCCCTTACCTATTACAAGTGAGAACACTCCATACTTTGATGTGGTGACACCTGAGTGAACCTCCTCAAACACCACTGTCCCGACTTCTGATCCGGCGGTTATGGAAAAGATTACAGAAATATTTGTGTTGACAAGCTCCTTGCCATCACTGCCTCTGGCAACAGCCTGGTAATGAATACCGCCAGGAACTGTGGCACTGGTCTGTGAAAAAAGCAGCGTAACACCTGTAAAAAGGTAAATAAGCAAAGCAACTATTAAAGACCTGATACTTTTCATATTCATTATTTCTACAGTTTGTCAATTTTAAATGAGAGATCTATCGCAGTATCAGTGCTCATCACTCTCACAACATAAATACCCCGGCTGTAATTGTCCATATCCACAATGTGCTTATAACATCCGTCAATCTTAACACCTGACCTCCAAACATATAACACAGAGCCGGTAAAGTTATAAATAAAGATGGTATATGACCTTGCCTCATCAGAGTTAAGCTCAACAGTTATCTTATTATAAGTCTTGGCGGTGACAGGGTTTGGATAAACGCGTATGCCATTATCAGAAGAATCAGTGTCATCCTCCACTTCAGGTAATGGTTGCTGAAACCCCTGTGTCAGGGTCTGGGGATACATCACGAATATCTCCACTGCCGTCTCTCCCACAGTCTGTTGGTATGATATATCTCCTTCTGTCACTACTCCTGCAGCCGGTAATAATACCTGATGTGATATACTCTGGCCCTGGAGACTGACAGTGAAGAGTATGAGAAGGGATGCTATAATGAAGCTCTTCATTCTGTTAATCTGCAAATTAGGCCAAATATACTCTCTTTTTTTAAAAAATCAAGGCTTTTCAGCTATAAGTCTGATCGCCTTCATTGGCTCAATCATCCTGAACATCAGAACCCACGTCAAACCCACTGCCCCTTGTATAGCCATCCCCGTTGTCCATGACAGCTGTAACATACGACAGAGAAGGCCTGCCATTAGTGTGACGAGGATCATCCCGATGAATAGCAAAACCTTTTTCCCAAGGCCCGGATTAAACATTGTTTTTCGTACCGTAATGATACAGAGAAGGGCGACCAGCGACTGTGTTGTAAGAGCCGCAATTGCTGATCCCGTGATTGTCATATCAGGAATAAGTATCAGGTTCAGAATGAGGTTCAGAAGCATAGCTGCAGCTGTTATGACAGCCAGTAATGACATTTTCCCGGCAGCAGTAAGTATAGTACTGTATATGTATATAAGCGATACAGGGATTAAAGCTGTCATTAACAGTCTGAAGGCACTTACTGAATCCGTTACAGAAGAGGTGTATAGAAGATCCAGTATCTCCTCGGGCCATGTCACCAGCATCACAGCAGCCATGCTAATGGGTGTCAGCAACATCTTAGAAGCTATTGAGACAATAGGCCGAAGGTCTTTACCTCCGGATAATTCGCGTGAAAACACTGGTAACAGGAGCCCACCGAACATCACCGGGATCATGGCAAAGGCATCAAAAAGCCTGAATGACTGGGCATAGGCACCTGCCTGCATCCGGCCACCGGGGAGAATACGTTCAAGCATCACTGAATCCATCCTCCAGTAGAGAGTCATGAATAAGGCTACAAGAGCATAAGGGATGCCCGCCCTTACTATCCCTTTCATGGCCATGAAGCTAAAATTCAGTCTTTTAATATGACCCATCCTGATAACCAGGAGAAATGCTGTTATCATTACCGTGACATAAGCCACTGTCTGTGCATATACAAACGACTCTATTCTGAAAGGGCCGCCAATACCTCCCCAGAGGATAAGGGAACAGAGAAAGATCATCACAAGCCTGTCTGCAACAGAGAGGATACTGTCAAGGAAAAAATGCTGCAGCCCGCTTATGTTAGATCTCAGCCAGATAGTTACTGAGGCAAATATCTGATTAAGCATCAGTACCAGGAGTAGCGACAGCTGCCTGTCAGAATAATTCATCAGAAACGCTGCAAGGATGGTTATAATAAAATATACTGCCGATGCTGAAAGGCGTATTACAAGGATGTTACCAAAATAGGCCCTTAACTTTGAGGGGTCAGAAGAGACAGCCCTGTTATTGAAGCCGGCAATGCCAAGGTCAAGCAACAGGGTGAAAAGCACGGAGAAGCTGAACAGCGAGAAATAGAAGCCATACTCCTCCTCACCTGCAATATTCTGTACAGAACGATCAATACCAAGAACCCAGAAGGTTTTTACCAGAAGGTTTATGGCAACAAGAAAAATAATGTTTATAACAAACTTTCTTTTCAAATGAAAGGATGATCTTTGTTTATGATGCTTTTTCAGGGATGAAAATTAATAAATTATTCACCACTTTTGTGATATAAACCCTTTTTCAAATGAACATTGCTATAGGAGCAAGAACTCTTCATGAGAATCCAGGTGACGGGATCACATGGTTTACCTATGAGACGGTAAAACGAATTGTACGAGATCACCCTGATGATAAGTTCTTTCTCATAACAGATAAGAGATATAATGAGTTGCCGGTGAGAGGCAGTAACGTTGAGTACGTATACCGTTGGCCCCGTAACAGGCATCCTGTTATATGGTATCTCTGGCATCAGTTTATTCTTCCTCCTGTCCTGAAGAAGATAAAGGCTGATATATTTATTGGTCCTGACGGCATCATACCTCTTAACTGCAATGTCCCGTGTATCTCAGTGATGCATGATCTGAACCATTGTCACAGGCCCCACGATATCCCGTTTTTCACCCGAACATTTTACAGGTATTTCTTTCCGCGGTATGCATTTCAGGCATCAAGGGTGCTGACGGTTTCAGAATATTCGGCAAAGGACATATCAGAGACATATTCAGTAGGAAAAGGGAGAATAGATGTTGCATACAATGGGGTATCAGAGCACTTCTCGCCAGTCACAGGTGATGAAAAGATATCTGTTTTAAAGAGGTATACGGGCGGTTGTCCCTATTTTCTTTTTGTAAGCAATTTCTCTCCGCGAAAGAATGTGATAACACTTATCCAGGCATTTGAGTTATACTGTAAGAATAAGGGTAAAAGTCACAGGCTCGTTCTTGCCGGTAGCAGCCTTTATCTGAACAAGGCACTTGAAAGGAGGATAAGGATATCACCATGCAATGACAGTATCATATTCACAGGCAGAGTCAACAGGGACGAGCTGAGGTTGTTATATGGCTCAGCTGAGGGTTTTGTCTTTGTCCCGTGGTTTGAAGGGTTTGGCATACCTGTCGTTGAGGCTATGCGATGTGGCACACCATGTATTGTGTCTGATAACTCATCATTACCCGAGGTCAGTGGCGGCGCAGGGCTCTGCGTCAGTGCTGCTGACGCAGAGGCCATTGCAGGTGCAATGGCCAGGCTCACAGAAGAGCCAGCCCTGCGCCGCCAGCTGGCAGACCAGGGGATGAAAAACTCTATGCGCTTCTCGTGGGACAAAACAGCCATAGAGTTGTGGGACTCCATATATAAAACAGTAAAAGAAAATGCTTAAGCAGTATTTCGACCCTCAGCTGACAGAGGCCGGATGCGATGAGGCAGGCAGAGGATGCCTCGCAGGCCCTGTATTTGCTGCTGCAGTTATACTCCCAAAAGACTATGTAAATCACGACCTGAACGACTCAAAGAAGCTGTCAGAGAAAAAGCGAAACAGGCTCAGGGAAGAGATCACCAGAGAAGCACTCTGCTGGTCAATAGCATCATGCAGCAACACTGAGATTGATGAGATGAATATTCTCAGAGCATCTATAACTGCCATGCACAGGGCAATAGAATCACTGTCCATAACACCTGAGCTTTTACTGATTGACGGTAACAGGTTCTACAGGTACAGATCAATACCTCACCAGACAATTATACACGGTGATGCCATTTACCTCTCCATCGCCGCCGCCTCCGTACTGGCAAAGACCGCCAGGGATGAGTTTATGCAGAGATTACACCTGGAGTATCCAGGGTATTCATGGAACAGAAACAAAGGTTATCCTACCAGGGAACACCGCCAGGCTATCATGAGGTCAGGCACAACACCATGGCACCGTTTATCATTCAATCTTTTTGATATTCAGACCGAAATAGAGTTTTAACGAAATGTTAAAATGTGTTTAAACGGGAACAAAAAGGCATTCCAAATCGTATAAAAATGTAAGTTTGCTTCTTAAATTTTGTGTGACCTAATTTGAAGTATGAAAAGATTATTTATTGTTTTTGCTGTCCTTCTTACAAGCCTTAGTCTTAAAGTAAAAGCAGACGAGGGCATGTGGCTTCTTCCTCTACTGGATAAGCTCAACGTGGGTACTATGACCGAAATGGGACTTAAACTCACGGCTGAAGATATTTATAGTATTAATCATGCCTCGCTCAAAGATGCAGTTGTAATTTTTGGCGGTGGCTGTACCGGTGAGATCGTCTCCTCAGAGGGTCTGCTTCTCACAAACCATCATTGTGGCTACGGCCAGATACAGAGTCACAGCACAGTGGAACATGACTATCTCACCGATGGTTTCTGGGCTATGACACGTGAACAGGAATTACCCAACCCCGGCCTCAGTGTCAGATTCCTTGACAGGATAGAGGACGTAACGGCACAGGTGTTGGCTAATGTCACCCCCGGGATGACTGAACAACAGCGTAATGAGACTATCCTCTTTGAAAAGTCAAGGATAGCAGGCGATGCAGTAGCCGGAACAAAAAAGAAAGCCCAGGTATCATCATTCTATGGAGGTAATTATTTCTATCTCCTGGTGTATGAGATATACTCTGACGTAAGGCTGGTAGGTACTCCTCCTAACTCCATGGGAAAATTCGGTCATGATACCGATAACTGGATGTGGCCACGACATACCGCTGACTTTAGTGTCTTCAGGGTTTATACGGCTCCTGACGGAAGACCTG
>QKCK01000193.1 GCA_003245695.1 Bacteroidota bacterium
AACCCATGGTATTATCACTGTGTGAAGAAATGTTAATTGCTTGGGAAGGTCGCTTTTTTATAATATATTGGCTTCTTGAAAAGTGACTACAATCATTAATTCCTAGAACTTAAAAAATGAAAACTATCCTGAAATTGTCCATGGTAGTGATGCTCGTTCTACTTGTGTCGTGCCAGAAAAACAGCAGTGAACTTAAGCTGCCTTATGAGAAATTTGAACTTGATAACGGATTAAATGTGATTTTGCATCAAGATAAATCAGATCCCATTGTCTCCGTTGCTGTATACTATCATGTGGGATCAGATCGTGAGGTAAAGGGGCGTACCGGCTTTGCTCATCTCTTTGAGCATATGATGTTCCAGCAGAGTGAAAATGTGCCACAGGATAAGTTCTTTAAATACATTCAGGAAGCTGGAGGCACACTGAATGGTTCAACAAATAAGGATAGGACAAACTACTACGAAGTAGTTCCCAAAAATGCACTCGAAATGGTGTTATGGATGGAATCTGACAGAATGGGCTACCTGACCAATACCATTACTAAATCTGCTTTTGTAAATCAGCAGAATGTAGTTCAGAATGAAAAGAGACAGAGCTATGACAACAGGCCCTACGGACATACTCAGACAGTATTGTCTAAAGCAATCTATCCTGACGGACACCCATACAGCTGGACAACAATAGGGGAGATGCAGGACCTTGTCAATGCTACCGTAGATGATGTAATAGATTTTCATGATCGCTTCTATGTTCCAAATAATGCAACACTTGCCATAGCAGGTGACTTTGATCCGGAGCAGGTTAAAGAACTGGTGAAGAAATATTTTGGTGAAATACCTTCAGGCCCCAGGGTTGAGACCATGTCACCTATGCCTGTGGAGCTGACAGAGACGAAAAAGATATATCATGAGGATAACTTTGCAAATGCACCTCAGTTTACAATGGTATTTAATACTCCGCAGAGGTATGCAGAAGATTCGTATGCCCTCTCAGTACTTTCAGAGATTCTGGGCGGCGGTAAGAAATCTCCGCTATATAAGGTACTTGTTAAGGAAAAGAAACTCACATCAAATGTCAGAACCTATAATAGCGCCCAGGAACTGGCTGGTACATTTAATATAGCTGTTACAGCAAACCCTGGAACGGACCTTGATGATGTTGATGCTGCAGTAAAAGAGGCTTTTGCGAGGTTTGAAACAGAAGGTTTTACTGAGAAGGATATCGAACGTGTTAAGGCAGGGCTGGAGACACGCTTTTATAATGTCATTAGCAGTGTACAGGGCAAGGCTTTCTCCCTGGCAGAGTATGATATTTTTGCCGGCGACCCCGGTTTCTATAAAAAGGATATTGAAAATACAATGGCTGTTACCTCTGCTGATGTGAAGAGGGTTTATGATAAATATATTAAGGGTAAGAACTATGTGGTAACCAGCTTTGTCCCCAAGGGACAGATAAATCTTGCTGTTGAAGGATCCCAGAATGCAGGCATTGTTGAAGAGAATATTTTGAATGCCGCTGAAGTGAAACTTGATGCCTCTGATGAGTCAGAAGAGATTGCAAAAACTGAATGCTCCTTTGACCGTTCTGTCAAGCCAGCTGTTGAAGGCGAGATAGAGACCAATATTCCTTCAGTCTGGAAGTCGCAACTTGCTAATGGGATTGCTGTCAGTGGTATTGTTCAGAATGAGGTGCCACTGGTACAGTATTCAATTGAGATCAGAGGCGGTCATATGCTTGATGATATAAATAAGCCAGGTGTCGCTTATCTCACTGCTCAGATGCTTAACGAGGGAACAAAAAATAAAACACCTGAAGAGCTGGAAGAGGCCATTGACCTTCTGGGAGCAAATGTATATGTCGGAGCAGGTGGTCAGGGCACCTCTATATATGTTAATACCCTTGCCCGTAACTTTGAAAAGACAATTGCTATTGTTGAGGAGATGTTACTGCAACCACGATGGGACAGTGCTTCATTTGAAATAGTTAAAACGCGTGCAATAAACAATATACGCCGGCAGTCTGTTGATCCATCATATCTTGCCTCTGTAAACCTTAACAGGCTTATGTTTGGAGAGAACAGCATCTTTGCAACTGATGTACTCGGAACAATTGAGAGTATAAACAGTATCACCTTAGATGATCTTAAGAGTTACTATGAAAGGAACTATTCACCTTCAATAACCCGCCTGTTGGTTGTGGGAAGCGTTGATCAGGCCCGTGTTGAGAAATCATTTGCTTCACTGGGTAGTGTCTGGACTCCTAAAGAGGTCTCTTTCCCTGAGATATCATATCCGAAAGGACCTGAGAAACCAGCGATCTACTTTGTTAATATCCCAGGAGCAAAACAGTCTGTCATTTCTATAGGATCTCTTGCAATACCAGGAAGCGATCCTGACTACTATGCAGCTACTGTTGCAAACTATAAACTGGGCGGGTCATTCAACGGATATCTTAATCTTGTTCTCAGAGAAGAAAAGGGTTTTACTTATGGTGCAAGATCAGGTTTCTCCGGGTATGAGGGTTATGGCACCTTTGTAGCGGGCTCCAGCGTGAGGTCAAGTGCTACACTTGAGTCTGTAATGATATTCAGAGATCTTATGACAAAATACAGGAGTGGTATATCTCAGGAAGATGTTGATTTTACCAAAGCGTCATTGCTGAAAAGTAATGCGCTGAGATATGAGACTCTTGATGCTCTTCTGAGAATGCTTGACCAGATGACTGAATTCAATCTTCCTGACGATTATATCAGGCAGAATGAAGAATATGTCAAGAACCTTACTGTTGAAGAGGTGGATTCAAAGATTCAGAAATATATCGATCCTATGAAGCTCTATTATGTGGTTGCGGGTGATGCTGCCACACAGCTGAAGGATTTGAAGAAGCTGGGTTTTGGTAATCCGATTCTCCTGAACTAATTAGAGCAGGTATACCGGAAAGGGGGCATCTGCTCCCTTTCTGTTTTAGCTGAAGATGCCCATTCAGATATTATTTTTAATTGAAGAAAACTCCAATCAGATGAGAAAAATAATAAAATTCCTGGTTATGATTCTGCCCCTGCTGGCTACTGCAGGATGCAGAAATAAAACTTCTGAGCTGTCAATACCCTATGAGAGCTATAAGCTTGACAATGGATTGACTGTTATACTGAATGAGGATAAGTCAGATCCGATAACTTCTTTTGTGGTTCTGTATCATGTAGGCTCTAATCGTGAGACTATGGGTAAAACCGGATTTGCTCACCTTTTTGAACATATGATGTTCCAGCGGTCGGAAAATGTTGGTGAGGATCAGTTCTTTAAATATGTTGAAGGTGCTGGAGGTGAGCTGAACGGCGGTACCGGCAACGACTTCACAATCTATTTTGAGGTGGTACCCAATAATGCCCTTGAGCTCTGTATGTGGCTTGAGTCTGACAGAATGGGTTATCTCCTGAATACTGTTACTCCTTCTTCTTTTGCAAACCAGCAGAATGTTGTTCAGAATGAGAAGCGTCAGAGTTATGATAACCGCCCATATGGATATACAGACTTTGTTATTGAGAAGAATCTGTATCCTGAGGGACACCCCTATAGCTGGCAGGTGATTGGGGATATGTCTGATCTGGAGAATGCCACTATTGAGGATGTAAAGGCTTTTCATGACAGGTTCTACGTTCCAAATAATGCCACTATAGTAGTGTCTGGAGATTATCAGGCTGATACTGTAAAGCAACTTATTGAAAAGTATTTCGGCGAGATACCTGCCGGTGAGAAGGTGGATGATCCTGAACCTCTCAGGGTTACTCTTAAGGAGACAAAGAAGCTGTTTCATGAGGATAACTTTGCACGGGCCTCTCAATATACAATGGTATTCCCTGTAGCAGAGCAGTTTACCCATGATGCATATGCCCTTAATATTCTCTCAAATATTCTGGGTGAAGGGAAAAAGTCTCCTTTGTATAAGGTACTTGTGAAAGAGAGGAAACTGACTTCTGCAGTGGATGTATATAATGACTCAAGAGAGTTGTCCGGGGAATTCAGAATCAGCGTTACAGCAAATCCGGGCATTAGCCTGGAGGAGGTTGAAAAGTCAATTTTTGAGGCTTTCAACAGATTTGAAGAAGAGGGGTTCACAGAACGTGATCTAGAACGTTCAAAAGCCAAGCTTGAGACAATGTTTTATAACATGATGAGCAGCGTGATGTATAAATCATTTCTACTCGCTCAATACAGTGAGTATGCTGGCACACCATCATTTGCCACAGAGGAGCTGAAACAGATTAAACAGGTGACATCACAGGATGTATTGGATGTCTACAACCGATACATTAAAGATCATAATTATGTTGCCACGAGCTTTGTGCCTAAGGGACAGACTGATATGGTAGCCGAGGGGTCAGTCAATGCGGGAATAATAGAGGAGGACATTAAAAACGCCACCAAAGTTGACGATATCAACGCCGACGATGAATCTATTGAAAAATCAGCAAGTAGCTTCGATCGTTCAGTGCCTCCCGTGCCAGGGCCTGACCCTACCCTTACAATACCTGAGGTTTGGAGAGGAGAAGCCTCTAATGGCATTAAGATATATGGAATTGAGCATCATGAACTGCCTTTGATTCAGTATTCATTGGTCATCAAAGGAGGTCATATGCTTGATGATATTAACAAACCTGGTGTTGCAAAGCTAATGGCACAGATGCTTAATGAAGGCACCAGGAATAAAACCCCGGAAGAGCTTGAGGAGGAGATTGATCTCCTTGGTGCGACAATACGGGTGTCTGGGGGAGATGAAAACATAACAGTCTATGTCTCTACACTGGCACGTAACTTTGAACAAACAACGTCGCTGGTAAGGGAAATGCTTCTTGAACCAAGGTGGGATGATGAACAGTTTGAGATTGTGAAAGCAAGAACCGTCAATAGCCTTCGGAGAAGCCTTGCTAATCCGAACTATCTGGCGAACAGTACACTTAACCGCCTGATGTATGGACCTGAAAATATCTTTTCTATAGATGCCAACGGAACTATCGAAAGTGTTGAATCTATTACTATAGATGACCTTAAAAGTTTTTATGAGATAAACATCTCTCCTTCTGTTACAAACCTTTTGGTGGTAGGTGATATTGAAAAGAAGAGGGTAGAGGATGCTTTTGCCGACCTTTTTAGTCAATGGATGCCCCATGATGTAAACATGCCGGTTCTGGTTTATCCTCCGGTACCGGATAAGCCCTCTGTCCATTTCGTTGATGTACCCGGAGCAAAACAATCAGTTATAGCAATAGGGACACTGGCAATGCCAAGAAATCACCCCGATTTTTATAGTGCCGATGTAGCAAATTTCAAGCTCGGTGGCGGTTCTAACGGCAGACTGTTCATGGTGCTTCGCGAAGAAAAAGGGTTTACCTATGGTGCCTATTCTGGTTTTTATGGGCAGAAAGATCATGGCTATTTTAAAGCCTCTTCATCAGTAAGGTCCGATGCAACATATGAGTCTGTCATGATTTTCAGGGATCTCATGACAGAATATCGTGAGGGTGTTCCGCAGGAATATGTTGACTTCACTAAAGGATCACTTTTACGAGCCAATGCATTAAGATTTGAGACCCTTTATGCTCTTCTCGGAATGCTGAGTACCATGACATCATATGATCTGCCCTCTGACTATATAAAGCAGGAAGAGCAGTATCTCAGGGGCCTCACTGCGGAACAGATGGGTGAGACAGTGAATAAGTATATTGACCCGATGAAGATGTATTATGTTATTGTTGGGGATGCAGAGACACAAATGAAAGGATTATCCAAACTTGGTCTGGGAAAGCCAGTGCTGGAGTAATAATATTTTATATATATTTGCACAGCAAAACAGAGCTACTGCAGAGTTGGCTCTGTGATGCCCGGATGGTGGAATGGTAGACACGAAGGACTTAAAATCCTTTGGCCGCAAGGCTGTGGGGGTTCAAGTCCCCCTCCGGGTACAGGAAACAGTCCTTTGACAGCTGATTTGTCAAAGGACTGTTTTTTTATACACCGGAGAGACTGAGATGTTTATATGATACTGTTGAACATGAAAAAGGCCTCTATGAGGCCTTTATTATTCTTTTTATGATTGCTAATCTTGAGAAAAGCAGCATTATAATTATTATTGTCAGCATCTTACTATTTATTTTTTATCGATAATTTCTGAGTATAAATTGTCGCTCCTTCGTTTAAAACCTGTACTAAATATGAACCTGTCTTAAGGTTTAGCGGGATATAGAGATTCTGTGTCCCTGGTTCAATTATTACAGTCATACTTAATCTGCCTGCCATGTTGTAAATTCTTAATGTAAGGGGTGTTTCATACTCCTCCTTTATGTCAATTGTTATGTGATCTACAGCCGGAACAGGGTATAATGAAATGTCAGCCATTGAAGTACTCTTGCTCTCTGTTGCTGCAACATTATTAGTCACACTCTTGAGTGAGAAGGTAGAAACAGTGGCTCCTTCTGATGTCTGGAGCGGGTAAGTTGCAGGTTTGGTATAAGCAACGCTGACAACATCACCATATTTTATTGGGTTTACAAGCGTAAGATAAACCATGTTGCCTGATACACTAACACTGCTCACTTCAGCATCTGATGAATTGACCACTACTCTGAAGGCAGAGACACTGGGAACAAGAGAGGTGAGTGCAATACTGAAAATCATGTCTATCTGTGATGGGGTAGTGGTTTCCACCGATGCGCTTACGAATACAGGAGTAGCAGGATTAACATTATTTGCTACTGATCTGGCAGTGAAAGTGGCAACCCTGGCACCTGCTGTGCTTTGGAGGGGATTGGTAGATGGCTGTGCATATGCCACTGTTACCAGGTCTCCGTAAACTACAGGACTGGATAATGTGAGTTGCACACTGGTCCCTGATATGTATACTGCAGTGACAGTTCTGGCTGATGAGTTCACAAGGACTGTGAATGATGATACTGCCGGTGTCACAGATGCCAGTGAAAGTGAGAATGTAATGTTAATTCTTGAAGGTGTGGCATTCTCAACTGAGGCGCTGACGAACATTGGAGCTGGTGCACCTACATTGTTTGTGACTGATTTCGCTGTCATCGAGGCTGCTTCTGTTCCGTCAGTTGCCTGCAGTGGATTGGTTGCGGGCTTGGTATAAGCTACAGTCACCACATCTCCATAAACAACTGCAGAAGCAAGAGTGAGCTTTACTGATGTACCTGAGACTGAAACATTGGTTACTGTTCTCTCAACAGAGTTTACCATAACTTTGAAAGCAGTGGCTGAAGGAGTGATGTCAGCAAGAGTCATAGAATATGTCATATCAATTCTTGACGGTGTGGCATTTTCAATGACTGCACTCTTGAAAACAGGTGCTGTCGGTGTTACTGAGCCTGAGGCATATTCATATGCTCCAATACTTGGAGGATCAGGGTACTTCACACCATCATGGTCTGTTGGTATGTTCACATCTAACCCCGCTCCCCTTGCCGGAGATGTTTCTGTAATATGAAGATTGTCAGGTGCCGATACAAACTTGGGATTAAGAAGCCCGGGCTCATTTATCTGCCAGCCACGATCAGTTTTAATAGATGACCAGTTTGTTGAACGGTAGTTTGTGCCCTGGACCTGTACCATAGTCATATATGTGTCATTTTCATAAAAGAGGTTGTAATTGAGCTCCATCTGAGACAGATCCTGGCCTGATTCAATTACAACACTCATGGTCTTCCCTGTAATGCTGTACGACTGCGTACCATAGAATATGTTGTTCTTTATCTTAAGCCCGGTGTTTTTCTCACCAACAAGAACATGATATGAGTAAGTTGTTGTCGTGTTATGATTGAAGTCATAAAAAGTGTTGTTGTACACTGTGGCATTCTGTACATTGGTTATTGAAAGTGCATATGTGTTTGGGTACATGAAAACATTGTTGTAAATCTCTACGTTTGCTATGGAAGAACCAGTCTCACCAGCTCTCAGTGCTCCGAAAGAACTGGGGTCCCATCCGTCAATTGCCGGATTCCTTGTTGTCCTGTCATAGAACAGATTGTTTTTTACAACAATATTTTCAAATCTGTTGCCTACTCTTGAACCATCCATCGCTATGCCAAACCCACTGCCGTGATATCCATCATGACAGATATTGCCATCAATGGTTATTCCTGAAAAGGTTAGATTGTCTGCATCATAAATATGTACAGAAATCTGTCTTCTGCCTCCTTCAAAAATCTCGTTGTTCCTGATAAGAAGGTTGTTCCTGCAAACAGAAAGATTGTATCCGTTTGCCTGCTCCCTGCTCCCTACATAACTTATAATGCAGTTCTGTATGGTGAAGCCTGTGAGGCTGGTTTCAGGGTCATTGTCATATACATTTATGTTTTTTGCATGGCGAAGGTCAAATCCATCAACTTCAATATACTGATAATTGCCAACCTGTATGCAATTGTTTCTCTGTGGTACCTCTACCTTTGCATATTTGCTGTCAGGATCAGTGGCCGAGTATACATATACGTAACCCCCTGACCATATCCAGTCATACTCTTTTGCAAGTGATGAAACACCAGAAGCCCTGACACCCCAATTGATACTGTTGTCAGTTTCATAAAAGAAGATCTCAGACCTGAAGCTGGAGGATACATACGGATCAACAGGTATGCTTGTTGATGACTTCCAGATATTTCCACCCTGATTCTCCCAACTGGTAGCTGAAACAGAGCCGAGTATCATTGGCTTCTCACCTGAGCCATATGTATTAAATACAATGTACTGAGTGTTTGTGCCTGAAGCCGGTATCGTAAGTGTTTCTCTCCATATGTCACCACATTTGAATGATACTGTGTCCCCTGCGAGTAATTTCTGAGCATTTACTTTTGCAATTGTCTTCCAGGCTGTAGCCTCACTCTTCCCGTCGTAGTTATCGTTGCCGGCATTGGAGACATAATATCTTCCTGCTGCTGACAATGAAATACTTAAACTCATTAAAACTACTGTTACTAACCCTCTCATATCTTCTTCTGTTATTTTTTGACGAACGTTTAAAATAATTTGACGAACGTACATATTTAAACGACGAAAATATAAAAAGGTTACATATCGGATGATTTTTTTTTTGTAAATGATAAAAAAAACCGGCTGAAAAATTCAGCCGGCGCTTCTGGCTCCCACATAATCGATGCCCGGAGATAGTGGAAGCCGAGAGGTATTTTACAGTTTTGCCATATCGATGTTTACAGTTGTCGTTTTAAGACTTTGTACCTCAGTGTCTTCGATAATGCCCACTACTTTTCCGAACGTTCCCTGGTATGATGTGGTTATTATAAGGTCATAGCTGCCCTGCGCCAGAAAAGCCAGATGATAAATACCTGCCTGATCAACAATGTCACTGCTGACGGCGTTTGGAAACCTCATAGTGTCTTCTGTCTCAGGATCATCTGCCTCTTCGTCTTTGTAACTGCCACTTGTATAGGCATAGATAACTATTGAGGAGTCCTGCGGTATGTTTATTACTTCACCCCGAATGCTTCCGGCCTGGTTTTCAACAATGAGCCTGATTGTTGGCTTAAGAATGTATTTTCCTGATTTGCCAGCCTTGACAACTGATTTGCGAAGGTCAAAATCAGCAGTTACTCTTACTGTATCGTTAACGGGGACAATAAATTCGCCTACGCCTTTATAACCTGTATTGTGTCCGCTCGGAACAAAAAGTGGTACATTCTCCCCGTCATTAAATTCTATATAACAACCAGGATTGGATGGAGTCTGAGTTCCCTTTTCAGGAGCATCAAGCATAAATCTCACCTGGGTATAAACTCCTCCATCCAGCGAAACGCTTCCCAGTAGATCCGATTCCCCTCTTCTCAGATCCAAAAGATTATATGTTTGGGGCCCGCTGAAATCCTCAATTGACTTCCATCCATCCATCGTGTTAACCTCTATCGAGGTGATAGTAATATATACACCACTCACTGTTGAACTGTCAACAGGCGAATCTGTGAGTGAAAGCTTCAATGCTCCGTTACCTGTCTCTCTCTGGCAGGAAGAGAAGAAGAGTGCAAAAGCCGAAACGACAATAACTAGTAATCCTTTTTTCATCTTTCCTGTTTTTTTTACCATATAATATTGTTTATAGTATGAGTCAGAATTGTCTCCTTTCACTTGCCATTTGTCTGCCTTGTAAAATGACATAGGATTGGTAACCACAAATGGTATCTGCTATCTGCAAAGTCAATGGTGACTCTGAATGGCTTTTATCAAATTTATGGTTCCTAAAATGAAGCTATCATGAATTTTTATGAAACACCAGCAAAAAAGTTGTGCCCTGACCTGTTTCTGAGGTGACTTTGATATCAATATTGTGGAAGTCAGCAATTGATTTTGTTATTGCAAGGCCGATTCCGGTTCCCTCACCGTCTCTCTTATACTTTGTGGAGAAGCGTGAGAAGAGGGTTTTGAGCTGGTCATTTGTCATACCCTTACCATTGTCTTTTATTCTTACAAGATGATTCTTCTCTTTCCGGTAACAACTTACAGCTATTTCATCTCCGGTATTTGAATTCTTGACTGCATTGCTCAGAATATTGAAGAACATTGAGAACAGTAATGACCTGTTTCCCTGACTAATGATATGGTCCTCCTTCAATGTATAATTTATATGTATGTCATTATTTTCTGCTACAGGAGAGATCTCATCAATAGCTTCTGATAAAACTGCATTTAATGAAAAGGAGTCTTCTTTCAGATATTGATGACTCTCTATTCTTGCAATAAGTAACATTGAGTTTACAAGTGTGGTCAGACGGTTTATGGTATGGAGTGACTCCTCAATCTTTTCTGCAGCTTCAATGTCAAGTTTACTGCTCAGTAAAAGGTTCTCAAGCTTGCTCCTTGTGATAGAGACCGGGGTAAGTAGTTCATGCGAGATATCCACTGTTATCTCTTTTTCTTTCCTGAACAGTGTTACTATTTCTTCCATCAGATCCTTTATGGTCTGATCGAGTTGAATAAAATCGTATGTAGTTGTTTTTACAGGCTCCCTGCTATATTTTAATGGAGAACTGGCACTCTTTATCTTTTCAACTATCTGCTCAAGAGGTTTTAGTATCCGTTTTGAATAGAACAGGTCAAGAAGTAGGGTTGAGACAATGAAGAAGATCAGAAAAACAAAAATGACACTCCATGTGGTTTCTTCGGTTTTGCTGATTGTCTCTGTGCTTTTGCCTATCTGCAGAAGATAGTTTAAGTCGTCAATATATATAGTGTAATTCAGAACCCTGTAATCAATTGTTTCATCTTCTATCAGCCTGCTTGAGATCTCAATATAATTAAGCTCTTCGCTAACAGTATCGCGCTCCAGGCTTATGAACTCGTCTTTCAGTATGTTGTAGCTTCCAAAAGTATTTTCATTATCAGGAGTGATAAATGCCTCTATACCTGCCTCTTCAATAATTCTGATTGTCTTTTCCCTCTTTTCAATCAGCTCCAGGTCTGTTTGAATTGTGTTGATTCTTTTAACAACAAATGGAAGCAGCCCTATAACTACAACTGCAAATGCAGTTTTTGAGAGGAGATTGAAGAGAGTTAGTTTTGTTCTTAGTCTTATCATTCTCATTTTCCGGGCTTTTAGTCTGCACTTATCATGTATCCTATCCCTCTGACTGTTTCAAGCCATGGTGTCTCTACATAATTATTGAGCTTTTTTCTGAGATTCTTGATGTGTACATCGATGAAGTTGCTGTCATACTGTTCATTAAGAATGTTGCCCCAGATGTGCTCATATAGCTGATGGCGCGTCAGTACTTTGTTCCTGTTTAATGCAAGATAGAGTAGCAGATCAAACTCTTTTTTTGTCAGATCCACAATAGTTGTTTTATATGTAACTATTCTTGACTGTATGTTAATCATTAAATCTCCAAGAGAAATGTCTTGGGTTTCAATATGAAACTTTCTTCTGGCAACAGCTTTGATTCTCGATAGCAGTTCTATGAGGGCGAAGGGTTTGGCAAGGTAGTCATCAGCTCCGAGATCTAATCCTTTAACCTTGTCCTCTACAGCTCCCCTGGCAGTAATGATAATAAATGAGGCATCATTACCGGCATGCCTGGCTTCCTTTATAAGATCAAGACCATAATAGTCAGGGAGGCCAATGTCAAGCAATACAAAATCATAGAGATTGACTGATAATTTTTCTGAAGCCTCTTTCCCGGTATCAGCCATATCACAAATGAATCCTTCTGCCTTCAGGAATGATTGAATCTCTGATGCAAAGGTCTTCTCATCTTCAATAATAAGAATGTTCATGATAGTGAAGTTAGAATATTTTTATGTATGCTGAGATGAAGAGTGAGAAACCGTCTGTCCCTGAATATCCTGCATCAGTGTTAAAAGAGAAGATGTAACCGGGTTCTGCTTCTATAGTAAAACGCAAAGAGTTAAATGAAACAGGAATTCCAATATCAATATCTATCATACCAAACCGGGTCTCTCCTCCTTTGTCCTTTTTACTTGAGGCACTAGATTCAATACCCTGTTCTGAGGCATTGTTTGTCTTGTCAGTGCTGCTTCCTGTGTAATATGACCCTAATACAATATTCATATACGGATCAAAGGAGATAAAGAACCGGTCATTGCAGAAGTATGCAGTCTCAAAATACCTTGAGTTTCTGAACTGCAGGTAAGCTTTATTGACATCAGACAAAGATCCTCCAAAGGAGACTCTTGTATATAGAATTCTCCAGTCAATGCCTGCTGTAACATCCCCGTTATACATATCACTGAAGAGTGTATCAGCCCATCTTTTATCTGCCTGGTATCCGGATATGGCCAGAGAATAGTCAAACCAGCTGTTGATGACATGATCATAACTGACAGATTCATTGTAAAGAGGGAAAAAAGGAGAAACTTTATTAAGATGGAATAATGAGGCTGAAAGAAATAGTTCTCCTTTGTAGCCATATATTAACGTGTTGTAAACAAAGTATTGTTTTTCTGATAGTGATGAACCCAAATAGTTGAGGCTGTTACCATACCCTGTGGCATAAAATGCCGTATGATTTGATTCGGCAGCCTCTGATGTGCCCGTTACAATGCTATCGCTGTTCTCCTGGGCATAAAGCACAAAAGGGAAGACCAGTGAAAGAGTAATAAGAAAAATCCGGGCATCTGATTTCATTTTGACCAGAATTATCAATGATCATTTGCTTCCATGTTTCACACCTTTGGGCTTCCCCACACCAGCAGGTATGCGTGACCCGGCCGGTCTTACCACTGATGGTGGCCGTGCTCCCTTTGATTTGCTGAAGTCAGGCTTGCCACTTTTTACCTCTTTTACCTTCTTTGCATTTGACTGTGAGGCAGCACTGGACGAATTGCTTTTCCCCTTTTTGTTGTCATCATCCTCATTTCCACTATTCACGGCAACAGAAACAGTATCTTTTTTTACGACCGATACCTGGGCTGTTGTCACTTCCGCAGCGATTATTAACCATGCCATTGTCAATAAAACCTTAATCATTGTCTTCATTGTAAGGATGTTTTGTGCGACTACTGATTTGTTTTGAATTCCGGGCTACGCAATTAACCAACTTCATCAAATCTATCCTGCAAAGATGAAGAAAAAATGAAAATAATTCATCCAGTCACATTTGCGATTATCTAAGGCAAAGATATAGAATGATATATCTGCGGAAGTGGAAATAGATGAAAAATATTTAATGAAGTGTATATT
>QKCK01000360.1 GCA_003245695.1 Bacteroidota bacterium
CATCCGTCATCGACATTAATAAAAGAACTATGGTTTTTCTTACATTAGTAAACTGTATAAACATAAATTTATAAAGTACAGAATATGCTTTTACTTGGTATTGATGCAGGCAGCTCTTCTATAAAAGCCTCTGTTATCGACGGAGAGTCAGGGGTTTGTCTGGCATCTGCTTTTTCACCGGAAACTGAGATGAAAATGATGGCGTTGAATCCGGGGTGGGCAGAACAGGATCCTGAGATATGGTGGGAACATCTGGTTACTGCAGTAAGAAAGTGTCTTTCGGCAACAGGTAAAAGAAAGAACGACATCAGTGCTATAGGCATTTCCTATCAGATGCATGGTCTTGTGCTGGTTGACAACGAAAGGAGAGTCATCAGACCATCAATAATATGGTGTGACAGCCGGGCTGTTGACTACGGCAAAAGAGCTATGGATAGTCTTGGCAAAGAATACTGTCTCTCGCATCTGCTCAATTCACCGGGTAACTTCACTGCCTCTAAACTAGCCTGGGTAAAAGAACATGAACCTGAGAAATACAACAGGATATTCAAGATAATGCTACCAGGTGATTATCTGGCGATGAAGCTTACAGGTGAGATATTAACGTCATACAGTGGTCTTTCTGAGGGCATATTCTGGGATTATGAAGAGAATCAAGTCTCCACACGACTTATGGACCACTTTGGGTTTGACAGCTCACTTCTTGCAGAAGCTGTGCCATCATTTTCTATACAGGGCACAATTCGTCAGGAAATAGCTTCTGAACTGGGTCTTCCATCAGGAATACCTGTCTCTTACCGTTCAGGGGACCAGCCTAACAATGCATTGTCGCTTAATGTGCTTGAGCCCTGTGAGGTTGCAGCAACTGCCGGCACATCAGGTGTGATATATGGTGTAACTGACAAAAGGAAGGTAGATCACCTGTCAAGAGTAAATACCTTTCTCCATGTCAACAGCACCAGTGAAAAGCCTATACTCGGCATCCTGTTGTGTATTAATGGAACCGGAATATTAAACTCCTGGATAAAAAGAACAGCCGGAAAAGGGATCCCGTATGATGAGATGAATATGATGGCTGAAACAATAGCTCCCGGATGCAATGGCCTCTCCATATTGCCATTTGGCAACGGTGCAGAAAGAATACTTCAAAACAGTGAACCTGGCTCAGTTATATCAGGTTTAAACTTTAACACACATACTCAGGCTCATCTGTTCAGGGCCACACAGGAAGGTATTGCCTTCTCTTTTCGTTATGGTCTTGATATTTTGAGAGAGACAGGCATCGATCCTTCAGTAGTAAGAGCCGGTTCTGCAAACATGTTCCTCAGCAATGTGTTCAGAGAGACCCTTGCCTCTGTCACGGGAGTAGAGATACATCTCTATAACACAGACGGTTCAGTTGGTGCTGCCAGAGGAGCAGGCCTTGGCTGCGGGATATACGCATCTGAGAAAGAAGCATTTACAGGATTAAAACCAGTAGCCACAACAACACCTGACACCATGAGGATAGAAGAATATCAAAAGGCATATTACAAGTGGCTGGAGTTACTTGAGAAAAACAAATAATAAACCATCAACAAACACATACTGCAATGATATACAAAGGAAACAAAGAGTATTACCCTGGCATTGGTCAGATAAAGTATGAAGGACCGAAGTCAGATAATCCACTTGCATTCAGGTGGTATGATCCGGAAGCGGTAGTGGCAGGCAAGAAGATGAAGGATCACCTCCGCTTTGCTGTTGCATACTGGCATACATTCTGCGGTGACGGCACTGATCCGTTTGGATCACAGACAAGATTCTATCCATGGTCTGACATAAAAAATACAGATGACATTATCAGGATGAGGCTTGACGCAGCATTTGAATTCTTTACAAAGCTGGGAACAGAATATTACTGCTTTCACGATGTCGATGTTGTAGGCAACGGAACTGTCACAGAAATAGAGAAAAGACTGTCAAAATATGTCCCTGTCATGAAGCAGTTACAGGAACAAACCGGAGTGAAGCTTTTATGGGGGACTGCCAATCTCTTCTCACATCACCGTTATATGAATGGCGCCGCCACAAACCCTGACTTTAATGTTGTGACTAATGCGGCGGCACAGCTCAAAAATGCCATAGACGCTACAATAGCTCTGGGAGGTGAAAATTATGTTTTCTGGGGAGGAAGAGAAGGTTATATGTCTCTCCATAATACTGATATGAAACGTGAGACTGAACATCTGGCAATGGTTCTTGGCCTGTCACGTGACTATGGCCGAAGCAAAGGATTCAAGGGCACATTCCTTATTGAACCCAAACCCATGGAACCCACCAAGCACCAATATGATTATGATGCTGCCACTGTGATAGGATTCCTGAGACATTTTGGATTAGAACAGGATTTCAAACTGAATATCGAGGTCAACCATGCTACACTTGCAGGCCATACATTTCAGCACGAGCTGCAGGTGGCCGCCGATGCCGGATTGCTAGGAAGCATTGATGCAAACAAGGGAGACTATCAGAACGGATGGGATACTGATGAATTCCCTACTAACATCTATGAAGTCACTGAAGCGATGATGGTGATTATGAAAGCAGGTGGATTCACAACCGGAGGTATAAATTTTGATGCAAAACTAAGAAGAAATTCCACTGACATTGAGGATATATTTATAGCCCATATAGGAGCAATGGATGTCTTTGCAAGGTCTCTTGTCGTCGCGGACAAAATTCTGAACAGCTCTTCATACAGTGAAATCATAAAAAACAGGTATTCATCTTTTGACACAGGCAAAGGAGAAGAGTTTGAATCAGGAAAACTTACCCTTGATGATCTATATCATTATGCCGTCAGTCACGATGAACCAAACCAGATAAGTGGCAAACAGGAATTTATAGAACAGATGATAAACAAATTTATCTGATTTTTAGTGTTCATTTGAAAAAAGGACCCCGCAATTATTGCAGGGTCCTTTTTCATTTTCTAAATTGTTAAACAGTCTGGTTGGATTTTAGAGTTTTTTGTTTACTTTTAGCTCAGCAAAAAGATGTCTGTTTTTTAGTTTTAGCTTTACTTATTTGACATTAAGATCATTAGAGATATTTTTATATATGAATGTTATAGTAAAACTAATTATCATGAAAAAAATTTCTTTACTAACACTTATTGTAATCGGATTAATAGCCTTTGCCTCTTGCAAAAAGGATGACCCAGGAAACCTCTTTACATTTAAGGGTGTTAAATATTCCATTGACAGTATTTCCGTGACACAACTGATAGCCAATGATGGAGAAGTCAATGAATCCTCAATGTATCAGTTTGTTATTATGAATATGAAACCAGGCGATACGACTACACTCTATATCGCAGTTTATGATAAGAACTCCAATGTTCTTGGTGGCAACTATCCGGCGCTGGACGAGGTAATAGGTGGTGACAGAGGTATTATTCCGTTTGCCTTTGTTGTTGTCAGTGGATTTATTTTTGAAGATGGTGAATCCTATCTTGTTGGAGAAGGAGGAAGCTTTGATGTTAAAGCCTCTCAGGGCATCTACAGCCTTGCTTTTAACAGTATAAGTGTAGGTGATTATGATGACTTGCTTGACAGCAACGGTGATGATGATTCTGAATACCTTGAAGCAGGCACTATAGGCGGCAGTTATAACGGTCCGATAGAAAAGATTGTC
>QKCK01000239.1 GCA_003245695.1 Bacteroidota bacterium
AAACTTTAATCCATTGTTTTTTTTCATAGATTTAAAAATTAGTTTTCTGTTAGGGTAATAGTTTACTAATCATATCGGGTAATACTACGGTATTATCCGATATTTAAACTGATTTTGATTTATTCCATAAGCCTGTGTTTTTTAATTGTTAAACAATTCAACTTTTGCATCTATTATTCTGTATTGAACATGGAATATGTCAGACAAGGTGTTTAACACATCTGTTAAATTGTCAAACAGAACCATTTTACCTGTGCATGTTTTATGTTTCAGCGATTCATCGCAAATAAAGTCTACACCATAGTACCTTGATAACTTCAGCACCAGCGTCTCAAGCGTCTCATTGGAGAATTGCAATACCCCGTCCTTCCATGATATGTGATCGTAAATATTAACCTGTTCAACAGCATATGTCTCTGAAGCAATGTTAAGCATCTGGTTTGGTTTTAGGATAAAACCCTTCGAATCAGACACCTTAACCTCAATAAGACCTTCAGCCAGCACAACTGATTTTACCATATCAGATTTGTAATCTGAAATGTTAAAACTCGTTCCAAGAACATTCACCTCACCAAAAGAAGTACTGACAACAAAAGGCTTTTTCTTGTCATGAGTCACCTCAAGAAATATCTCTCCTTCATCTAATGATATTTTGCGTTTGTCAGCAGCAAAAACAGGGGAGAATGAAACTGCAGAACCGGAATTTATAATTACTCTTGTTCTGTCTGAAAGAGTTAATGATGACCGTTTCCCCTCGGGCACAATCAGCTTAATCATCTGCCCTGAATATACTCCCTTCACAAAAGAAGCAGTATCATAATTTACAGCTACTTGTATTGTACCATCCTTATTAATTATGACATCTGCGTTTTTTTCAAAATAGACAAAATCTTTTGGGCCAAAAATCAACTGTATTTCTTTTAATAATGAATCAGCGACAATCTCAGAAACAAGACTCCTATCCGGTTTAAGAATACCTGTAAACAGGACCGTAACCATACAGATTACAACAATACATGCTGCTGCACTAAGGGAAAATGTAAGACGACGCACCTTTCGTTTTCTGTGCTTATAAATTTTTATGGTCCTGAGATAAACATCTTCTATTTCATCATGCTCACGAATCGTCAGATCTGCACTCTTCACCGATACTGTGCCGGTTATTCGTAACGCCTCCTTCAGGTTTTCTTTCTGCCCAGGATATCGTTCAATGAAAGAGGCCCAGAAAACATCCGATTCATCAGTTCTAAAAAAACGCCATAAAAGAAACTCCTTATCATTTAAATAATCACTTACCTCAAATTCATCATACGGCTTTTCCATCGGCATATTCTCAGTTAATTTTTACATAAGACACACAAAAGCAGTTTTCGTCATCACTTTTTTTAAAAAAATGATCACGAAGATTAGAAAATGAGATGGATGGTTCTATACCAGCGAGAGTATCAAACTCATAAAAACAGAAAGTACGTTTTCTTTCCTCATTCGGTCAATAGCTCTGGAAATAAGATTCTTTGCCGAGGCGGGCGTCATATTCAACAGGCCGGCAACCTCTTCATAACTCATTTCATTTATGAACCTGAGATATACTGCCTCTTTTTGTCTGGGAGTGAGACAACTTAATAAATCCAGTATCTTTTTCTCAAGGGAGACACGTTCCTCGTCCTCAATCAACTGATCAAGAATTGTAACGGATATTGGGAATACAGCCTCAGGGATTGACGCTCCATGACTATGATCATTATGCCTTGCCAGATTTAACAAACTGTTTTTTAGCGCCCTGAACAAATAATACTTCAGGTTTGTTACCTGTGACAATACTTTACGCTTACACAATATCTTTAAAAAGAGGTCCTGAATAGCATCTTTTAGTATGTCATTATCAAATCCAAGGCCTTTTCCATATGAATAAAGATCCTTGGCATATGTGCGATATATGACAGCGTATGCATCGTCATCTCCTGCAAGAAACTTGTCCAGAATTCCATTTTCGAGACTCATCTGTAAACTCTATTCAACTTAGATCATATGTAAGGGGTAAAATAAAAGAAAATATCTGTATTTTTTTTAGATATTTTTTTATGTAGATTCAGGAAGAGGTTTCAGAAACATTTATCTCAATGTGATTTCATCTGTCTGATATTGCACAAAGCGTTGTGAATACGGCCATGCCCGGATTTTGTTCAACTAATAACAACCCAAAAACAGACATCAGATTACCTTGTCTATCCTGCTCAGATTTTCGCAGGTGTTTTCTCTTGGCTCCTTTAGCATGTAAGTATAAAAGTCATAATAAAACACATCTGTGTTTTATGCCTTACACCCTTACCTTTACCTTTGAAAGGTACATTGATAATATCAAGTCGGAAATCTGCTGAATAGTGAAGCTGCTGCGATTAACAGTTGCATCAAAAAGGTAATCTATATTAAGAGGCTTTTTATCAAGGAAGTTAACAATCAGGTTATACCTCTTTTCGTCGGTATCAATTACATATTCCTCTGCTTTTTCAATTGAGAGGCCTTTTTTCCGCATCACATTCTCTACTCTCCAGTATAATGGAGCCACAAGCCTTACATGCAATGCATTGGGCATATTGTTGGTTATTGACACCCCACCGCGGCCAATAAGAACACAGAAGCCCTCCTGTGCAATTGATAGTACAACATCCTTTATTGCCTTTTTCACAGTACTGTCAGTAACAAATGAGCCTGAGAAGGCCATGATCATCTCTGAGAGACTAGACATGGAAACACCCATATAATAGCTCTCAATGCGCTGTGAGTCCGTTTTCAGCTCTCTGGCGGCTTCATAGATAATATCTTTATCTACCCATCGCCACTTGTTTGTGTTATACTTCAGGTTCAACGATGCAACCAATGCTGCAGCCACCTCTCTGCCATCACACCCTGTCAGCCGGGAAAGAGTAATTAATGGACCAGAAGTTCCCTCAGGCCTGTCAAGCAGCTCCTGCCTGTACCTTTCATCGAAATAATCAAATATTTTCTTCATGGCCGTATGGATAAAGAGTATATATGCTACCTCAGAATATTAAAAAGAACGGATTCAAAATTTTACAAAATTTACAAAAAAAAGAGATATCCATCAAGTTTTTTAGCAGTAGGAAACAAAAAAAAGAGGCGAAAACCGCCTCCATTCTGTCTAGTTTATTTCTTTAGAATGTTCTTCCTCCACCTCTTTAACAGATTTTGGTTTAGGTTTCCCCAGCAATCTGCAACCTGTCTCAGTAATGAGAAAGTTTTCTTCATTTCGTATACCTCCAAAATAACGATATTTCTCAATAGCGTCGAAGTTAAGAAATTCACTGTTTATACCTGCCCTCCTCCACTGGTCAATAAGCTCCGGTATAAAGTATATACCCGGTTCAATAGTAAACACAAAGCCTGGCTCCAGTAGTCGTCCCAGACGAAGAGACTTTATTCCGAACTGGGTAGGCTTAGGATTACCGGCCCAACCCACATATACCTCTCCCAGGTCTTCCATATCATGAACGTCCAGCCCCATCATATGACCAAGACCACATGGAAAGAAGAGAGCATGTGCTCCGGCGGCAACAGCATTGTCAATATCACCCTTCATCAGCCCCAGATCTTTGAGACCACGTACAATGACCCGACAAGCTTCAATGTATATCTCTCTGAAATGAACTGCCGGCCTAAGCATTGAGATTGCGGTATTATGACTTTCAAGGGCAAGCTCATAAATATCTCTCTGTCTTGATGTAAAATGAGGATCAACAGGTATTGTACTTGAAAGATCTCCACAATAGCCTGAAATAACCTCTGCCCCCATGTCAGCAAGGAACATCTGCCCAGGTAAAAGAGTATTACCATGATAATGGTTGTGCAGTGTCTGTCCATTTACGGTTGCAATTATTGGAAATGCAATATTACCTCCATCAGCAAGAGCGATGGAATGTGCTGCTGCGGCAATTACACTCTCTTTTATACCGGGTTTTGCCATTCTCATGGCTGTAATATGCATATCGACAGAGATATTTATTGCTTTTTCAATTTCTGCAATCTCTTCAATACTTTTATGGTTACGCTGATCTGCTACAGCCATAATAAGCTCTAACGAAGACTCATTAACAGCCTCAGAAGGAAGTATGCCCAACATCTCAAGCAATTTCACCTTATTCTCATACCTGTAGGGTGGAAGAAAATGAACAGGTCTGCCTTTACGGCGGGCCTCTGCCAGCCTCTCCGTCAGATCGGCTGTAGTGCCGGTTTTTCTTATGCCCGAAGCGATGGCACTCTCAGATATAGTGGGCTGAGGTCCCATCCATACAAAGTCTTCAACAGTAAGATCATTACCGAAGACAAAATCATCACCTGTATCACAGTCAAGAACAGAGGCTAAACCCGGCGAGGTGAGACCAATGAAATACAGAAAGGAACTGTCTTGTCTGAAATGATAAGTATTGTCTCTATAATTCACAGGACTCTCATCATTTCCCAGAAGCAGGATGATGCCACTGCCTACACTCTTTCTGAGGCGGTCACGGCGGTTAATATAGGTTTCAGCAGAAAACATTTTTTGTTGGTTTAGGTTAGAAATCGTTATGTTCAGTACGCCTTATAATTTCATTCTGCAGATCTTCTCCAAGATCATTGAAGTAGTCACTGTAGCCGGCGACTCTCACAATAAGATCACGGTGAAGCTCAGGATGCTTCTGCGCCTCACGCAGTGTATCGGCATTCACCACATTGAACTGTATATGATGGCCATCAAGACTGAAATAACTGCGTATCAGCGCAGTAAGCTTCAGATAACTATCCTCGTCATCAAAAAACTGTGGAGAGAACTTCTGGTTCAGGAGTGTTCCTCCTGTCCGCAGATGGTCTAATTTTGATGCTGATTTTATTACGGCTGTTGGCCCGTTATGATCTACGCCCTGGAAAGGAGAGATTCCTTCAGAAAGAGGAGACCAGGCTATGCGGCCGTCAGGCGTAGCCCCTGTTACACTTCCGAAGTAAACATGACATGTTGTGGGAAGCATGTTTATCCGGTGTACGCCGCCACGTGAAGCAGGTTTACCATTCACTGCATCATAAAAGATATCAAAAACATGCACAGCCTGCTCATCAGCATAATCATCATCATTGCCATACTTAGGTGTTTTATATATCAGTTCATACTGCAGATGCTCACTACCCTGAAAGTTGTTTTCCATGGCAGACAGCATCTCTTCCCAGGTAACTTTCTTCTTGTCATATATATTGTATCTTATTGATGTAAGCATATCAGTGATGCTACCCAACCCTACTCCCTGAATATATGTGGTATTATATCTTGCACCACCATCATTATAGTCTTTGCCGTTTGCTATACAGTCTTCAAGCAGAAGGGAAAGGAAAGGTACCGGAAGAAAAGCGGCAAAGGTCTTTCCAATAACATTGTTCCCTCTGATCTTTATGTCAGCAAAATGGTTAACCTGCCGGCTGAAGGCTATCATGAGATCATCGAATGTATTAAAATCAACTACTAACCCTGTCTTCAATCCTATCTGTTTTCCGCTCCTGGGATCAATACCATTGTAAAGAGTTATCTCCAGTATCTTTACAAGGTTGAAATAACCTGTAAGCCAGTAACTCTCTGTACCAAAAGCACCTGTTTCAACACATCCTGAACAGCCTCCGTTACGTGCATCTTCAATGCTTTTTCCCTGTCGCAGCAACTCCTGTATTATGGCGTCGGTATTGAAACACGAAGGCTGGCCAAAACCGGTGCGTATAATGTCAAGGGCTTTATAAATAAACCTGTCAGGGTTCTTCTTGCTGATCTGCACCATAGAGCTGGGCTGCAGAATCCTCATCTCTTTAATTACATCAAGCAGGATATATGTCATATCATTTACAGCATCTGAACCATCTGGTCTGACACCTCCAAGGTTTATAAGACAGAAGTCTGTGTAGGTGTTACTCTCCTGGGCAGTCACTCCAACCTTTGGCGTTGAAGGGTGATTATTGAATTTTACCCAGAAGCAGCCCAGAAGCTCAAATACTGTTTCAGAGGTAAGAGAGCCATCATCAATACCCTTTTTATAAAGGGGATAGACATGCTGATCAAGACGTCCGGGGTTAAATGAATCCCATGGATTAAGCTCAGTGATAACACCGATATGAATAAACCAGTAATGCTGAAGCATCTCATGAAATGTCTCCGGAGCATGAGCCGGCACCCTCCTGCATATGGCAGCCATCTCTGTCAGCTCTTTACGCCTTTCACTCTCAGATGTTGATGATGCCATAACTTCAAGTGCCTCAGCATGCCGTTCAGCAAACATGATAATGGCATCACATGCAATTGTCATTGCCTTGAGCTCTTCCGACTTTTGATATGCATCCGGATCAGACAGATAGTCCAGTCTACCCAGAGCATCCCTGATCTCTTCTTTAAGTTCCAGAAAACCGGTATGAAACATTTTATACCCCAAAACGGTATGGCCTGGAGCCCGCTGCTCCTGAAACTCTGTGAAAATACCTGCCTGATAAGCATCAATCCATTCAGGCGTCATACTCTCCATTATCCTTTCCCTATTGCTCTTCCCTTTCCAGAATGGAATGATCTTTTCAGAGTATACTCTTTTTACCTCTGCTGTGGATTTAAAAAAGACCTTATCCCGTTTTTCAAGTATCTCAAGATCCTCTGACGAATGAAGGCTTATCTCAGGGCATGTCGGTGTTGCCTTTGGCGCGGGGCCACGCTCTCCCACAATAAGCTCCCCCTCGTTGATACATATGGATTTATTCTTTAATATATGATAGAAAGCCTTTGCCCTGGTCACAGGTGCAGACAATCCCCTTGCTTCATCACTGGCGTAGAACTCAGTGACAAGCAATGCCCGCTCTGCGCTTATAGTCTCTATAGCTTTTAAACTCTGCTCCCTCAGCTTTAAAACCCGATCTGTCATTTTCATATTTATTCCTTTTTCTATTCTTATTAATCAACCTCCTGTTTTTACTCTTATCCCTGTGGTTGACAACAATTCCCTGAATTGGTCCATAAATGCCACAGGTGTCTGTTCTACCCCATCCATCCGATCCAAAAATCCAAAGTGTCTGTATTTAGAGCTTCCGGTCTTATGGTATGGAAGAAGGTCTATCTGAAGTATCCTGTACTTCTTTCTCTTTTCAATAAAAGATCTGAGATCTTCAATATAATTAATTGTGTCATTGACCCCGGGGATAACAGGAACCCTTATAATTACACTTTCCCCGTTTTGTAACAGATTATCAAGATTATCCAATATCAGACTGTTATCTGCTCCTGTAAATTTTTTATGAAGATCTGTGTCAAATAGCTTTATATCGTACAGGAATATATCAGTATACTCTGCTATATCCATAATTCTCCTGCCTGAGACAAGCCCTGAAGTGTCAACAGCCGTACTTATTCCGGCATTCTTCATAAGCTTAAGTGTCTCAAGGAGGAAATCATATTGTAATGTTGGTTCACCGCCTGAAAAAGTAACACCACCACCAGACTGGTCCATGAATACCCTCTCTTTCTCAGCTATTGCGAGCAGCTCTTCAGGTGAGTATTCCTTCCCAACCCATTCCCTGCTATGAAACTCCCTATCACCTATCCTGTCGATACGCTCTGTCTCAACTGGAGCGGGGCTTATCCCCTCCGGGTTATGACACCACCAACAATCGAGAGGACATCCTTTCAGGAAGAAAGTAACCCTTATACCCGGGCCATCATGTATTGCATAACGTTTAATATTAAATAACAAGCCTTTCATAATTAAAAATTAATTGAAGCCAACAAAATTTACAAAGGAAGATGAAGGGCAGGTATACTACTGCCTGAAAGGCAAATCAAGGTAGAACATAAGACAGTGATACAACCTGCGTCCAAGGCGGTTCATCATAAAGCTATGTTCCAGGTTCTTCATTAATTATGGTTTCATTGCTGTTGCAAGTTAGCAGATATTATTTTAATGATTCCTGACGGTTTAAATTTTTTTTAATGATTTTAACACCCTTGCATCACACTCATAATGTGCGTTTTATAAAATATTACGCTTGGTTAACATAGTTTTAACATTTTTTAAATGCAACATTGGCAGGGGTTGACGGTCTTTACACTGAAAAGAAACGGAAAAGGACAGTTCCAATTCAAATTCTGACAGTATTAATTATTAACCAAAATGGGTAGCCATGAAGAGAATTTTAATTTCAATGTTTCTGCTGTTAGGTTTAGCATCGCTTTCATTCGGCAGAATAATCGCAGAAGGAGAAACGCTTTCTCCGATGGGCAGATTTACAGTAGAGGCTTCCGACGAGCCTACCATGATCAATGGAGATGGTTATCAGACCTATCTCATAACTTACGAAAACTCACCCCTTGTATTGAAGGTTGTTGTGGATAAACAGAAAAAATGTAAAAACTACATTGTTTCTTCAGACAAGCTTTCAATAATGTACATCTGTAACGGTGAATACCTTGGGGTTAAACTTCTCGACGAAAAGTATAAGGACGCAGGCTTCAGCACTGATCTTGAGGCCCTTAACAAATCAGGTTATTTTCATCAGAAAGTAATAACCTGGGGCGTTGATTCAGAAGTTGAAGCATTCAAACTTATTGCTGTATACTTTCCAGAACTTTTGAAAGCATAAGCAATTTTCCCTCCCAAAACTGGCCGTCCGGCCAATTTCAGATTAGGTTTTAGTTACACAGAAGATACCTGCGCAGGTATCTTCTTTTTTTTTGGTATAAGCGAAGAAAATAGGTTGCATTTTTGACAATTATCAGATCAATCAAAAAATAGGTTATTACCTTTGACGTTTCCATTTTTAATACCATAGGGATTTTCAATTTAGCAACAGATGAAAAGAAAGATAAGATTCAGCCTTGTATACCGCGATATGTGGCAGTCGACCGGCAAGTACCAGCCCAGGGTTGATCAGTTGAAGGAGATTGCACCACACATTATTGAGATGGGGTGTTTTGATCGTATAGAGACAAACGGTGGAGCTTTTGAACAGGTGCAATTAATGTATGGCGAGAACCCCAACAATGCTGTCAGGGAGTGGACAAAACCCTTTAATAAGGCTGGCATTCAGACACATATGCTTGAAAGAGCCCTGAATGGGATCAGGATGTATCCTGTGCCCGCCGATGTAAGAAGGCTCATGTACAAGGTAAAAAAAGCTCAGGGGGTTGACATTTCACGCTCTTTCTGCGGGCTGAATGATCACCGCAACCTGGAACTGTCGGTAAAATATGCAAGAGAAGCCGGCATGATATCGCAGGCAGCTCTTTCAATAACATATTCGCCTATCCATACTGTAGATTATTATATGGATATAGTAGATAAAGTTGTTGAATACGGTGCAGATGAAATATGTCTGAAAGACATGGCTGGTGTTGGACGACCGGTAATGCTTGGGGAGCTTGTGTTGCGAATAAAGAAGAAATATCCGGAGATTAAGGTTCAGTATCATGGTCATATAGGGCCGGGACTCTCAGTTGCATCGATGCTGGAGGTTGCACGTGCCGGTGCTGATTATCTCGATGTAGCAATGGAGCCACTAAGCTGGGGCATGGTACACCCTGACGTTATTGCAGTACAGGCAATGATGAAGGATGCAGGATTTGATGTACCTGAGATAAACATGGACGCATACATGAAAGTCAGGTCGCTCACACAGGAGTTCATTGATGACTTCCTTGGTTATTTTATTGACCCTCGTAACAGACAGATGAGTTCCCTGCTTATCGGCTCAGGTCTCCCGGGAGGTATGATGGGAAGTCTTATGGCTGACCTTAAAGGCGTTCACCAGGGAATAAATGGTGTGTTGAAATCAAAAGGGAAAGAGGAACTATCTGAGGATGACCTTATTGTCATGCTCTTCCGCGAGGTGGAAACAATATGGCCGATGATGGGTTATCCTCCACTTGTAACTCCATTCAGCCAGTATGTGAAAAATGTTGCCCTGATGAATATTGTCTCTCTGGTTAACGGCAAGGAGAGATTTGCAATGATAGATCCAAATACATGGGATATGTTGCTGGGTAAGGCGGGTAAACTGCCGGGGCCTCTGGCTCCCGAACTCATTGAACTGGCAAAGAAAGAGGGCCGTGAGTTCTATGAGGGTGTGCCTCAGGACAACTACCCCGATGCCCTGGAGGGATTCCGGAAGGAGATGGAGGATAATAAATGGAGCTGCGGCGAAAATGATGAAGAGTTGTTTGAACTGGCAATGCATGATCGACAATACAGAGATTATAAAACGGGGGCGGCCCAGACACGATTTATAAAGGAAATTGAAGACAAAAAAAATGAGATAAGCAAAATAGAGATAGCCAGGGTATCAAAAGAGAAACTACTTGCCTCACCTGACTCTGGCATTGTTTTTATCTATTCAGGAGCAACATACACATACTCTGATACTGAAGAGATACTGAGTGAGGGACGGGCTGTAAAGAAAGGTGACATTCTTTTCTATATCAACACTGACAGAACATATCAGGAAGTGGCATCTGACCGCGATGGGAAGATAAAACATGTGATAATCAAACGTGGTGAGAAGATACGAAAAGGTGACCCCGTTATAGAATTTGAATAATTTAATGTATTAATATTTGTTAAACATGGGCAAAAATATGCTCTGACCTTTTCGTATGCTCATTAATTATATCAAATTTGGAAAGTTAACTGAAAAACCCGGCTATGGAAAAAAAACTATTCTTATTAATAATTATGGTAGCTTCGCTTGCTGCCTGTACGAATAAAGATTGTGAGAATCCTTTCTTTTGTGACTGGAATACCCCCTTTGGAGTACCGCCTTTTGAAAAGATCAGGGTAGAACACTTTAAGCCAGCCTTCCTGAAAGGAATGGAAGAAGAAAATATAGCCGTTGAGGCAATAATAAATAACACAGAAGCTCCCAGCTTTGAAAACACTGTTAAAGCCCTTGAGTACACTGGTGACATGTTATCAAAGGTACAAAGTGCTTTCGGTGTTCTCAGAAGTGCCAATACCAATGACTCAATACAAGCCCTGAGTATAGAAATGTCGCCATTGTTCTCCAAACATTACGACGATATTAATCTGAATGAAAAACTCTTTGCCAGAGTAAAAGCAGTATATGACTCAAGAGACACTCTTAAACTGAACCCTGAGGAGTATAAACTACTTGAGGATACTTATCTTGGCTTTGTACGCAGTGGTGTTGCCCTCGAGCCTGAAAAAAAAGAGAAGCTTCGAAAGCTTAACGAAGAACTGTCACTTCTGTCTGTTAAATTTGGCGAGAACCTTCTTGCGGAGACAAATGCATTTACCCTTGTCATTGAAAACCCCGAAGATCTGTCTGGATTACCGGAAAATGTAATAAACCAGGCAGCTGAAGCCGCCAAACGGAAAGATATGGATGGCAAATGGCTTTTTACACTTCAGGCACCAAGCTATTTCCCCTTTATGACCTATGCTGATAAAAGGGAACTACGAGAGAAGATGTTCAGGGGTTATATGATGCGGGGTAATAACAATAACGACAGAGATAACAAAGAGATAGCAGCAAAGATAGCACAGCTGAGGTGTGAGAAAGCACTATTGCTTGGTTACACCAGTCATGCTGATTATGTTCTGGAACGTAACATGGCTAAAGAGCCTGATACTGTTATTGATTTTCTGGCTCAGATATGGGAAGCAGCACTTCCGGTAGCAAAGGCTGAAGCTGAAGCACAGCAGGAACTGATATATAAGGAAGGTGGTAAATTCAAACTGGAGCCATGGGACTGGTTTTATTATACAGAAAAAATACGCAGGGAGAAATATAACATCAGTGATGAAGAGGTAAGACCATACTTTACTGTCAATAATGTTACAGAAGGCATGTTTTATGTTGCTAAAAAGTTATATAACCTTGATTTCAGTGAGCGGACTGATATTCCATTATACCATCCTGATGTAAAAACCTACGAGGTTAAGCGCGAAGGTAAACATATCGGGATTTTAATGATTGATTATTTTCCGCGCGCATCAAAGCGTGGAGGAGCATGGTGCAGTGCTATGAGAAGCCAGTATATTGACGCTGACGGTAAATTTATCACCCCGTTGGTAAGTATGGTAACCAACTTCACCCCTCCGGCAGGAGAGACACCTGCACTCCTGTCAGCTGATGAAGCATCAACACTATTCCATGAATTTGGTCACGCACTCCATAATCTCCTCTCAAACACCGCTTTCAGAAGTGGCACATCGCGGGATTTTGTTGAATTACCATCGCAGATAATGGAACACTGGGTACTTGAACCTGAAGTATTGAAAGTATATGCAAAACACTATCTGACTGGTGAAATAATTCCACAGGAGTTAATCTCTAAACTCGACGAGTCAGGTAAATTCAATACCGGCTTTACTACTGTTGAATATCTTGCCGCTGCCTCTCTTGATATGGAATACCATTCCATAAAAGAGCCGGTTGATATTAATACCGAGTCATTTGAGAAAGATGCAATGGCAAAATACCACCTCATCAGTGAGATTATACCTCGCTACAGAAGCACCTATTTCAATCATATCTTTAACGGTGGGTATTCATCAGGCTATTACAGTTATATCTGGTGTGAGGTACTTGATGCAGATGCATTTAAAGCCTTCAAAGAGACAGGAGATATTTTTAACAAGGATGTCGCATCCCGTTTTGAAAAAGAGATTCTCTCAAGAAAAGGTTCCAGGGATGAACTTGATATGTACATTGCTTTCAGAGGTTCCAGACCAGGTATTGAAGCCCTGCTGGAAAACAGAGGCCTCGTAAAATAAAAAAAATAATAAAAAGAAAGGATGCCGGGCAACCTTGCATCCTTTTTTTTTGTCAATCTATAGACTATTATTGTTATTCGTTCATATCAAGAGGGAAAGAGGATGAAAGGTTCACAGGCAGGTGGAAAGGTTTTCTTTTCACTTATTTTATTGTTGTTCTTTAATTTTCCGGGAGCGACAAATGCTTCAGATATAAAAGTAGTTAAAGGAGTCATGGATTTAAGCGATGTTAAAGACAGAGCTTCATTTTCATGCTCTATGTCAGGTGACTGGGAATTCTACTATAACCGTTTCATTACTCCATCTGATACCATATCAAATTTATCACCTGACTGCTACCAGCATGTTCCAGGATTCTGAAACAATAACCGTAGCTGTGAAAAAAAATTCAAAGGCACAGGGTATGCATCATACCGTTGTGTCTTAATTCTGCCACATGATTACCGCGGACCTGTTGGCTTTGATTTACCTGCATTCAATACAGCTTACAGGTTATATATTAATAAAAAAATGGTTGCATTCAATGGGAATCCCTCAACTATTGAATCTGAGTCATCTCCGGTACAAAATCCCATTTTATTAAAGTACACTCCCATATCTGACACTCTTGAGATAGTTGTCAATGTATCTAATTACCATCATAATAAAGGTGGATTCTGGCTTCCAATAAAAGTAGGGCCATTTTCTAAAATCCAAACAGGTTATTCATTGAATTACGTAACAGGGATGGCTACATCAAGTATGCTTTTCTTTTCTTTTTGCTTTTTCTTCCTTCTATATCTCTTTAAGAAAAAGTATCTGAAAGCCCTTTACTTCTCAATAATATTATTAACACT
>QKCK01000290.1 GCA_003245695.1 Bacteroidota bacterium
CGTAGAGGTTTACAGAAATGCTATTCCATTCTTCCTTGAAGCTGAAAAGGCAAAACCAGACAGTCAGGCTACACTTGAATTCCTCCGCGAAATATACTTCAAACTCAAAATGATGTCTGAGTATGAAGTTTACAAGGAAAAATTAAACAACCTGTAGACAATTACTATCAAAAATATAAAAGGGCATCTTACAGATGCCTTTTTTTATTTCATCCCGGGGAGGAGGCATGATCATTCAGGAAATAAGACACAAAAGATCAAAAGTCATTGCTTTTTTCTATATTTAACATAATATTAATTATAGGCTTTAAATATCGAAGGTATTTTTATACCAAAAGCAGACCAGTCATAATACTCGATTGGTCCCTTATAATGACCGGTAACGCTATTTTCGCCTGACATACAGTTGATTGTGAATTCATACTCCGTTCCTGATTTTGCCACTGTAACAGTCCCTGAGGTAATAGAATACATCTGGCCGGTGTATTCATCCCAGTTATAACCGATAACAAACGCGGCATAATCGAATGTAAGCGGATTTCCCGTGGCCTCTGTATCAAAAACGTATTCACCGGTTGCCAGGTCGGTTGAAAGTGACGAATACATCTCAAAATGAATCCCATCACCTGTGCCGGTAGCCGTCTCGTTCTGATCATCAAAATCAATACCTGATGAGAAAAGTGTTACATCAAAATTGTAAGACCCCGCTTTAGTAATAGATCCGTAATTCTCAAGCATTCCCCAATGCAATGCATAGCTTTTGGCCTCAAATGTAAATTGACCGTACTCCTTAGGCTCATCCTTGTCCTTTGAACATCCTGTCAACGCCAGGACAATAGCCGTAAGAACCGCTGTAAAAAGTGCTCCTGCTTTCATTTGTAATCCGTTTTAATAGTTCAGAATTTATAATTGACCTGTTATTAAGCTCATTATATAGAACATACGGAAATTTTCAGGTAAGGAATCTGTTGGGCAAGTTACACCAAAAAAATACCTGGGTCAAGAAATGTTTTCTGCTTCTTACCGGCGCAGGAACCGCTATCAATCCTCGTTGCTTATCCGGTGCTTCTCCTTTCTGGAATATTTCTTTTTGTTTTTATATACCTTTGATTGCAGAAGCTTGTCTCTCCCTGACTCCATAAGTGCTTTCCTGACAGCAGTTTTGTAGGCTTTTCTCTTATCTTTTTCAGTCAGCCTGACCTGTTTTATTTTCATATCCTTGACTTTGATAACACATTTTTAATATAATTGTGCATTTAAGCAAAAACTGTATATTTATGTACAAATAAAGCAAAGAAAACTATTATGAAAAAAATCCTATTCTCCATTGCAGTTACAGTTTCCACTTTACTGCTCTCATTGGACCTCTGCGGACAGGCGCTCGAAGTTGGGAAAAAAGCTCCTGACTGGTTTTTTGAAGATTCTGACAGAAAGGAATTTTCAATGAATTCATGGTCTGGTAAAGTATTGCAGATTAACTATGTGGATCCTGATATGTCTGACCTGAACGATAGTTTCAATGATGCAGTAAATAAAGCAACTGAAGCAGATAAAAGAAGTGACCGTAACAAATTCAAGGGTATTGGAATAGTAGATTGTAAATCGACCTGGAAACCTAACAGTGTCATACGTCTTATTGCAGGGAACAAAGCCAAAAAGTATAATACAACAATACTATTTGATTATGACGGTAATCTGCAAAGTAAATGGGGAATGCCAAAAGACAATTACAGCATTGTCATACTTGATAAAAACCGTATCTGTCGTGCCATATATAAAGGCAAGGTGCCTGATTCAGAAATTGAAAAGGTTATTGAGCTTATAATAACCCTTACAAAAGAATAGATCGCCCGGCGATGAATAAAATAAAGGAGATGTTTTTACCTCTCCTTTATTTTTATGCAATATGACAGCTCCCCGAGAGCTTATTCAACTTTAAACCTGAGTCTCATAACTGAATCCTCATGATCAGCTGAGATAATCTTAAAATGGCCAATCTCAGAGGTATTTGACACATGTTCACCTATACAGGGACATGCATCAAAGTTACCGATACGGATTATTCTAATATTATCACCTGCATCATCAGGTAGTTTGCCTGTAAAATACCGGCCGTCAGCCTCCCCCCTGCTGACAAACTCTTCGGTAACAGGAATGCAAAGCTTAATTATCTCATTTACTGTCTTTTCTACAGCTGCAATATCAAGTTCTGTCATTCTTTTACTCAGCCTGTAATCACATTTGCTCTTCTTTTTTTCTATGTGGCTGCTGAATGCCCTTCCACAGGCAAACATCTTCTCCATAGTCCCGTTGAGTATATGCTCAGCGGTATGCATTGCAGGGTTATAATCTTTTTTGCTCATCTTTCATAAAATTTACGCTAAAATATATAAAAAAGTGGCAAAGTGATAGAGTCTCTTGTCCGGAAACAGGCATACATAAAAAGCAATTTATAACAGGAAGTGAGTTTTGCCAGGATAATGTAAACATCTCACAGCTCTGTAGCATCTTCAATATCTCTTCCGATGCGATGTTTCAGCTGGTCGAGATCGTATTTCATGGAAGCAACAGTCTGCATCAGCTGTTTCTGTGGCAAGACAGGCTCAGGGAGTTCATCACTTATATAATTGACAAACTTCCATATCTCCTTCACTTCATTTATATGAACCTCATATGGTTCATAAAGAGGGTTAAGCGAATAGAGAATCAATATGCCACGGCTCTCTATATTATTCTCTGCTATCTTAAAAACTATTCCATCATTTATGGTAAGTATTATATATGCATTGCCGCTTTTTATCTCACGCCAGTCATGCACAAATTCGCCTGTCACCCACGACTTGTCAGGTATCGGCAGCATTGAGTCGCCCTTAAGCTGGAAAGTCCTGTACTTGCGGTTATGCGAGAGAAATGGCAGTGAAAAAAGCGGTAACTCGCCAATAAACTCAGGGTCAGCATAACCTGTTGCATAACCTGCCTTAGCCTTCTCACTCACAAGCTCAATATTCTCACGGTTGTCAGGGGTGACTGTAGTAGTGAGTACCCTCAGGTTACTGCCTCTGATATAAGCGTCATATCCCCTCTCCAGCTCTCCCAGCTGATACTCTGACAACGCACATATATCAACCTTTATCAGTGTATCAACAGATATGCTGAAATAACCTGAAAATGCAACAAGAACCTCTATTCCGGGCTGTGCTACACCATTCTCATATCCGCTGAGAGTGGATCTTTTAAGCTGAAGTGCTGACGCTACATCGTCCTGTGTGCGTCCACGCCGCTTACGCAAAAATTTTATGTTGGATGCGAAATACATATTACAAAAATTGATTATATTGTAATCATAAGTTTGATTAATTTCTAATCAAATATACTTTTTTTTTCTGAAAAACAAAAAAATAATCATTTTTTTCAGGGGATAATTAATACAAAAGCCATGGAATCACGAAGCATTTTGCATCTGGACCTGGACACCTTCTTCGTCTCAGTAGAGCGGCTGCGCGACAGCAGGCTTGAGGGGCGTCCTGTAATCATTGGAGGGGCATCTGACCGTGGTGTGGTATCAACATGCAGTTATGAAGCAAGGGCTTACGGTGTCAGTTCTGCTATGCCAATGAAGATGGCACGTCTGATGTGCCCTGAGGCAATATTTATCCGCGGTGATATGGAACTGTATTCAAAGTACTCACATATGGTAACAGACATCATATCAGGTCGTGCTCCTCTTTTTGAAAAAGCCTCAATCGATGAGCATTACATTGACCTCACCGGGATGGAGAGGTTTTACGGGTGTGCACAATGGGCTCACGAATTGCACAACACCATAGTAAAGGAAACCGGTCTGCCGGTATCTATGGGACTGTCAGTAAACAAGACTGTCTCAAAGATTGCTGCAGGAGAGGCAAAACCCAACGGCGAAAAAGAGGTTGTGCAACAGTATGTAATACCCTTTCTTGACCCACTGTCGGTGAGGAAGATACCAATGATAGGTCAGAAGACATATCACACCCTGAGAGCAATGGGTATATCAACAATATACACACTGCGCAGCATACCACAGGAGATGCTTGAATCACTTATGGGCAGAAACGGTATCGAGATATGGAAGAGAGCAAATGGCATAGACTCCACTCCCGTAGTCAGTTACTCTGAACAGAAATCCATAAGCACTGAACGGACATTTGAAAGAGACACTACTGACATTGTGATGCTGAACCAGCTGATAGTCAGCATGACAGAGAAGCTTGCATACGAGCTGCGCCGTCAGGAGAAACTTGCATCATGTATCACAGTGCGGATACGATACTCTGATTTTGATACCCATACACTTCAGAAACGTATCCCATACAGCGCCTTTGACCATACACTGATAGATGAGGCAAAAGAGCTGTTCCGAAGACTTTACCAGCGCCGCATGCTCATCCGGCTGCTTGGGGTAAAAGTCAGCGGGCTTGTGCGCGGTGTTCAACAACTTAACATGTTCGAAGACACCTCTGAAATGGTCAGACTATACCTTGCCGTTGACTCACTCAGAAACAGGTTCGGACGCAATGCAGTACGGCGTGCTGCAGGAGTAATGACAATCAGCGAACGCAGCGAACGCGAAGTGAAAAAAAATGATGAGATATCATCTGAACAGAAAATTATTGAAGAGAGACTCAGGGGATGGCGATTCTGAAATGAGAGCTGAGGTGTTGATGCATTGATTTGTTTATGCTTTTATACGCTCAGGCGGCATCAGGTGATTACTGGCTTTCGGCTTTCATATCCCGCTCTGCGGGACTTCGTCACTCCGTTCCTCAGCTTTCAACTTTTGACTTTCAACTTTTGACTTTCGACTTTTGACTTTTGACTTTCGACTAATGTATCTTAACTGTCATTCATATTACAGTCTGCGCTATGGCACAATGCCTGTAGAGCGGCTTGTGGAAGCGGCTGAGGCAACAGGTATCAGACACCTGGCACTAACTGATATAAACAATACTACCGGTATACCTGATTTTGTGAGGGAGTGTAATGCCCGTGGCATAACCCCGGCTGCAGGAATTGAGTTCCGTTCTGATAACAAACTATTGTACATAGGTATCGCACGTAACAACGAAGGATTCTGCCAACTTAACTCATTCCTCTCAAACTGCAACATCAGCGGAGCCCCCCTGCCCTTCCCCGCCCCCGAATTCTCTGATGCTTATATCATTTATCCGCTCGGAAAAAGCATGGAATTAAAATTAAAAGAAAATGAATATGTTGGGATAAAGCCTTATGAATCTTCACGTTTAATTGCAATACCTAAATCTATACTTAATAAATCAGTTATACTTAAGCCAGTCACAATGGCAACAGCTGAAGAGTATCATGTACACCGCAGCCTCAGGGCAATTGACAGGAACAAGCTTATAAGCCACCTGGTGGCTGAAGACACTGCAATGCCGGATGAGATTTTTATTCCTGAGCAGAAGGTCAGAGAGAGCTATTCTCTCTACCCTCAGATTGCTGCTAACACTGTTAAGATACTTGAAGAGTGCTCTCTCAGTATAGATTTTGGCAAGCCAAAGAATAAGAAGATCTACTCTGCCAGCAGGTATGACGACAGACTACTGCTTGAGAAACTTGCCCTTGATGGTATGCGGTATCGTTACGGCGATGGAAACAGAGAGGCCGAACGACGGGTGAGAAGCGAACTTGAGGTGATTGATAAGCTGGGCTTCTCTTCATACTTCCTCATTGCCTGGGATATTATCCGCTATTCAATGTCATGCGGTTTCTATCATGTGGGGCGAGGCAGCGGAGCAAATTCTGTTGTAGCATATTGTCTTAAGATAACGAACGTTGACCCTATCGATCTAAACCTTTACTTTGAGAGATTTATAAATCCACGCCGCAGCAGTCCGCCCGATTTTGATATAGACTATTCATGGAAGGAGCGGGATACCGTTCTTGAATATATCTTCAGACGCTATGGTAACAGACACACTGCATTACTGGGAACTGTCAATACATTCAGGGGAAGGTCAATAGTGCGTGAGCTGGGAAAGGTACACGGGCTCCCTGCTGATGAGATTGACTCGCTTATAGAGGAGCCATCTGCCGGGACAAACAGGGGTGATATACCTGATGCAATATTCTCAACAGGGATCAGGATTGTTGATTACCCGAATATACGCAGCATTCATGCCGGCGGTGTTCTTATATCAGAGGAACCGGTATGTTGCTATACTGCACTTGATATGCCCCCGAAGGGCTTCCCTACAACACAATGGGACATGTATACAGCCGAGGAGCTTGGTTATGAGAAGCTTGACATCCTTAGTCAACGGGGTATAGGGCACATCAGGGAGAGTGCCGACATTATCCGGCGTAACAGGGGTGTCGATGTCGATATTCATGCCATACAAAAGTTCAAGGAGGATCAGCTTGTTAAGGAACATCTGCGTAATGGTGATGCAAAGGGTTGTTTCTATATTGAGAGTCCGTCGATGCGCGGACTGCTGCAGAAGCTCAGGTGTGATGATTATCTGACCCTGGTGGCTGCCAGCTCTGTAATAAGACCAGGCGTTGCGCGTTCAGGCATGATGCGTGAGTTCATCTACCGCTTTCATAACCCAGGTAAATTTGAGTATATACACCCTGTTATGAAAGATCTCCTGCAGGAGACATTTGGAGTTATGGTATACCAGGAAGATGTACTGAAGGTGTGTCATCACTTTGCCGGACTCGACCTGGCTGATGCTGACACACTCAGGCGTGCAATGAGTGGCAAATACAGATCAAAACAGGAGATGCAGAAAATAACAGAGAGGTTCTTCTCAAACTGCCGGGAAAAAGGATACCCTGAGAGTATTATCTCTGAGGTATGGCGCCAGATAGAATCTTTTGCCGGCTATTCATTCTCAAAGGCACACTCTGCATCATATGCAGTTGAAAGCTTCCAGAGCCTGTGGCTCAAGGCACACTACCCCCTTGAATTCATGGTTGCTGTCATAAACAACTTCGGAGGATTCTACCGGACATGGGTTTATGTCCACGAGGCAAAGCGGCAGGGTGCTGTTATTGAGCTTCCGTGTATAAACAAAAGTGACTATAAGACAAATATTTACGGGAATCATATATACCTTGGCTTTATACACATTGAAAACCTGGAGACTACATTTGCAGCGATGATAACAGATGAGCGCAAAAGAAACGGAGAGTTCACTGGACTTGATGATTTTGTCAATCGCGTCGGGGCAACACTTGAACAGACAATAATACTTATCCGTGTTGGTGCATTCCGCTTTTCAGGAAAGAGTAAAGCCCTTCTCCTGTGGGAGGCACATATGCTCATCAACAGGTCAAAAAACAGCCCTGCACCTACCCTCTTCAATCCCGGAAAAAGAGAGTATATCATGCCATCATTCAGTCAGAATGCCCTGGAAGATGCATATGACGAGATTGAATTGCTGGGATTCCCTGTTACCCTCTCATGGTTTGATATGCTGGAGACATCATTCCGGGGTGAGATAGCTGCCTCGGGAATGAGCAGCAGAGTCGGAAAAAGGGTGAGAATGACAGGTCACCTGGTTACTGTAAAGTATATAAAGACAGTAAAAAGGGAATGGATGAACTTCGGCTGTTTCATAGATCCCGAAGGCCAGTTTTTTGATACTACCCACTTTCCACAGTCACTTAAAAGCTACCCCTTCAGGGGGAGCGGTACATACCTGCTTCTGGGAAAGATTACAGATGAGTTCGGATACAAAACAATGGAGGTGGAGAAGATGGCACGATTACCTGTCAGAGCTGACCCCAGATATTAATTATCAACCCTGATCACCCTTGTAATACCCTTCACTGACTGAATCCTCTTCATAAGCGCAAACAGAATGTTTATGTTGGGAACCAGCATCTCTATCTTGCCCTCAAAAAGACCATTATCCATGCGGTATGAAAAGTTTCTTACCGTTACCTTAAAACCTGAGATAATGTCTGTTATCCTCGATACTATACCAAGATTCTCTACACCCACAACCTTCACAGAGGTAAGGAATGATCCACTCTCTTCCCTCCTTGTCCAGCTGGCTCTGAGAACCCTGTATGGAAAATTTGATATCATGTATGAGGCATTGGGACAACTGGCACGATGTATCTTTATTCCTTCAAGTATTGTCACAAATCCAAATATCTTATCCCCAAATACAGGATTACAGCATTTTGATAGTCTGTAATCAAGTCCTTCAACCTTTTCCTCAATTACCAGATAATCACCTGTCTCAGAATACGATATCCCTGTCTTCTGAACCTCTTCTGCAGGTAAACTTTTTTCTTCGTTCTCTTCTGCCCTTAATAGTACCTTTTTTATCTGAAGCAGGTCAATATCTCCTATGGCAATTGCAAAGTAGAGATCCTGAGCAGTCTTCATACCATACTCATCAAGGAGCTTTTTGATAACAATATCCCCATATTGAATCTTCCAGTTTTTGAGACGCCGTATGAAAGTCTCTTTCCCCTCGGCAGCTATTTTGACCTTCTCTTCATTCAGAGCCAGTTTTATCTTGCTGCGCGCTTTTGTGGTGATAACATACGATAACCAGTCGCGTTTGGGTGTCTGGTTTTTTGAGGTAATGACTGAAACGTGATCCCCGTTCTGAAGTACATATTTCATCTGTACATTCCGGCCGTTGACCTTGCCTCCGATACACTTTGCTCCCACCTCTGTATGTATGTCAAAGGCAAAGTCGAGAAGTGTTGATCCGGCCGGCAACTGCCTGAGGTCGCCTTTGGGAGTGAATACAAATACCTCATCTGAATATAGGCCGGGACGAATCTGCTGCATGAAATCAGTACTCTCCTTTTCAGCTGATCCAAGCACCTCTCTCATCTGTGAGAGCCAGGCGTCCAGCCCCCCTTCACCTTTGATTCCCTTATACCTGAAGTGTGCGGCAAGCCCCTTTTCTGCTATCTCATCCATCCTCAAGGTGCGTATCTGAACCTCAACCCACTTACCGGCCGGTGTGACAACAGTGGTGTGTAACGACTCATATCCATTTGATTTGGGAACAGATATCCAATCGCGCATACGGCTGGGATTGGGCTGATAGAGATCTGTGACCACTGAATAGACCTGCCAGCATGATGACTTCTCAAGTTCAGTAGGTACATCAATAATGATTCTAATGGCAAAGATGTCGAACACCTCATCAAACCCTACCCCCTGTTTCCTCATCTTCTGCCATATAGAGTGAATTGACTTTGTGCGACTCTTTATCTCATAGCTGAAATGCAACCTGTCAAGCCTCTCCCTCAGTGAGTCTGAGAACTCCCTGATAAGCTTATTGCGGGAGGTGGTGGTCTGTTTCAGGCTTGCCTCAATGGAACTGTACTCCTCAGGCTCCATCACCTTCATTGCCAGATCCTCCATCTCTGATTTTATGTTATAATAGCCTAACCTGTGAGCAAGAGGTGCATACAGAAAATAGTTTTCAGAAGCCAGTGCAAGTCTGTCACTCTCAGGAAACAGATTCAGCTCCCGCATCATTTTAAGACGTTCTGCCAGACTGATAAGTATCACCCTGCCATCATCAGCCAGTGTGAGAAGCAGTTTCCTGAAATTCTCTGTCTGGCCTGTGAAGTCACGCCCATGTAATGAACTTACCCTGCCCAGACCTGTAATAGCTGAAGTAACTGTTTTTCCATAGACAGCATCAACCTCTGCCCACCACTCAGTGTCGGGTTTTATTCCCGAAAGCAGGGCACATGCCACTGCCGATGCTCCAAGTCCCATCTCACATGCTGTTGTCCTTGCAAGCTCTGTGTAATGCATTACACTGCTGCTGCCTGTCTGAAGAACCACATCACCATATGCTGATACGGCAATCTCAAGCGCCTTCTCAAGTCCGTCCCTCTCTTCCCTGGAGAGAGGTTCTGGTAACGACTTAATTATCAGACGGAATTTATTTCTTATCTGAACCGGAATTTCAGACATTGTATTTTATATTTAATTAATAAAAAAGTATTTATATGATTCACTTAAAGTATTTATTCCTTTAAAGGTGAATCAGGCTCTCTGGCCATTTCACGGAAGAACATATAGTCAACCAGGGTCGGGACAATGCGCTGGAAGAGTGCAGTCAGCTGCCCGACAAGTGAGAGGATTTTATTTCGCTTTTTCTTTCTGATACCCTTGAGTATGCCTTTTGCCACCCTCTCAGGTGTCATCATACGTCCCTCTTTCCTTGGTGAGACACCCTGCTCTGAACCATCAGCCAGTAGGGCATGCCTGCGTACCTCAGATGAGGTGAAGCCCGGAGCTATAACCATAACATGAAGCTTCTTATGCAGATTCTCAATCCGGATAGTCTCTAGAAAACCATGAATGGCAAACTTGGAGGCAGAATAACCAGAGCGGCCCGGGAGACCATGAAAACCGGCAACCGACGACACCCCTACAATGGACCCCCTGTTTTTAACAATGTATGGCAAAGCATACTTGGTGCAATATACAGTACCCCAGAAATTTACATCCATAAGTCGCTTTATGACATCAAGTTCAAGCTCACTGAATAAGGCTCTCATTGAAATACCCGCATTATTGATGAGGATATCAATTGTCCCAAACCTCTCCACACTCTTTTCTATAAGCCTCCTGCAATCCTCCTCTTTTGAAACATCTGTACGGCAAATCATAACCTCATATCCCTGCGATTTCATCTCATTCTCAATCTCAATAAGCCTCTCTTCAGATCTGGCTGCGAGAACCACCCTGCTGCCCTTACTGGCAAATTCACGTGCAGTAGCCAATCCTATACCTGAGGAAGCACCTGTTACAATAACAGTCTTGTCTTTAAAAATATTCTTCATATCACGATCTGTTGAATCTTATAAAGATAAAAACAATTGAACTTTTCATGGATAACAAAAAGTAAGAAATATTTTTTTAAAAAAAGTCACTGATATATTTGATAGAAGAATGTTTTTTGGTTAAATTTGCACTCTCAAAAAAATTGAGACCGATTCAGTAGCTCAGCAGGTAGAGCACATCCCTTTTAAGGATGGGGTCCTGGGTTCGAGCCCCAGCTGGATCACAAAAATGTAAAAGGGGGATTACTAATCCCCTTTTTTTTATTTTATCCAGTAATGTTTACAGTATACATATCATACAGTAACTCAATTAACCGCTTTTATGTTGGCTTTACTAATGACATTGAAAGACGTTTGGCTGAACATAACAGAAAGAAGGGAAAATACACCGATATGGGGATCCCATGGATTCTTGTCTATACTGAAAATTTCACTTCCAGAAAAGAGGCATTTAACAGAGAACAGTTCATTAAAAGCCGGAAATCAAAACAGTTTATCCTTGATCTTATTAACAGCAGGTAGAGCATTCCGCTCTGCGGAAGGGTCCTGGGTTCGAGCCCCAGCTGGATCACAAGGCAGCATTAAAGCTGCCTTTTTTTTTTCTGTATCGAACCCGCTCCCCTGCAGGCTGGCTCTTTCGCTAAATTGGAGTCAATCCCAAAAGCCGGTGGATAATCAAAGGTTCATTGATGTGTGCAGGCTCTCCACGGAGCGCGCGAACCGAGCTCTGAAACAACTAAACAAATCAACTCATCAACAGCTAAACTGTTTTTTATTTATCCATCCTAACTGTGCATTGATTCCGGTTATCAGGTGATAATCTGTTCAATAAAACATATCCCAATCTGTTCTAAATGTTTGCTTTTTCATAAATTTGTTAGTAAACCATATAAAAATGAGTCGAAAAGCCTGTCTGTCAGCTTTGCTGATACTTCTTTCCGGTATTGCTTTATGTCAACCCTCCGACAGTCTGCAGTCAGAATATAATTCTCAGACAGGTATCAGACAGATTGAAACCGGATTATTATTATGCCAGAGACTGGAAGACGATCCTGAAAAGATGCTTCTGATATCCTTCTCACTTCTTGAGAAATCGCGGAAAGTTAAACCTGAAACATCTTTAACAGCAAAGATTCTGAAGAATATTGCCGATGCCTATATATTAAACGATAGTATAGAAAAAGGGATAGAGTACCTGGAAAAGACACTGGCAATTACCGGCTCATCAGAGGATAATACTGTTTTTTTAGCGAAACTCTATAACGACCTAGGGATAAATTACAGTGAGATTGGAGAAACACGTAAGGCATTGAACTTTCTCAGTAAATCAGTTGAAATGTATAAACCACTTCAGGAAACTGATGGCCTTGCAGATGCAATGAGTGATCTTGCCACTGTTTATTTTACAATGGGTCAACTCGACAAAGCAATAGATCTGTTTACTGAAGTATACCGTATTGACTGCTCAACAGGTAATATAAAAAACCAGTCGTCATCACTTAATAACCTTGGCCGGATGTACATTGATTGGGGTAAATACGAGACCGGAATTGAATTCTACAAACGGTCACTGGCTTTGCTTGACTCTGTTGCCGACAGGAAAGTTTTCGGACTACGTTATAACAATATCGGAATGGCCTATCAGAAAATGGGGAAACACCATGAAGCTATCTACTGGTTTAATAAAGCTCTCAGGTTTGACAGTGAGGAAAACAACAAGCTAAAAATCGGTATCCGTCAGTTTAACCTGGCAACTTCATATCTGGCCCTGGATGACTTTGCAAATGCAAAGTCCTATCTTAAACAAGCCGAAGAGTTTTTTACCAACCTTGATCTGCCATCAAGTCTGACAAAGGTTTATGGTGAATTAGGAGTTTTATCGCAGAAACAAGGTGAATACAAAAAAGCAGAGTCCTATTTTTTAAAAGCTCACCAGATGGCTGAGAGGGCCGGAACGAAACCGGAAAAAGCAATATCCGATAACTATCTGTACAGGTTTTACAAAGAAGCGGGCCAGCCTGAGAAAGCACTTTATTACTTCGAGCAATATACAGCGAACAACGATTCCATCTATAAACTTGAAGTGGCCAAACAAATAGAGGAGCTGGAAAAGTTTTATCAGACTGAGAAAAAGGAAAACGAAATTCAAAGGCTTGAGAATGAGAATGAATTACGGCTCAATGAAATATCTTTTAGGAAAAGGGAGCGCAATTGGGCATTTGCAGGGATTACACTTATGGCCGGGTTTCTGGCCGGACTCTTTCTCCTTTATACTACAGTAAGGAAACAAAAGCAGACCCTTGCACAACAAAATAGCCGGCTCGATGAACTGAACCATTTTCAAAATGAGCTTTTCAGAATAATCTCACATGATTTACGAAACGGAGCAGCAGCTTATCAGGCAAGTTCTAAAATTATTCAGTATCATTTGAAAAACGGACAGCCTGATAAACTGATTCCCTTATCTGATGAGATAAGTAAAAGTGCCCGAAACCTTTCATCAATGTTAGAGAACCTTCTTAACTGGGCCGGACTACAAATGAATGGACTGAAACCAGATTTCAAAACAATCTGCGTTAAAGATGCCTTTCTGCTTCAGGCTGAACAGTTAAAGGAAATGGTGGAAAAGAAATCTGATAAGCTTGAGATTTTTTGTGATGGCGAAACTATTTTGTGCGACCCTGAAAGCTTTAATATTATCTTACGAAACCTGCTCTGTAACGCTGTAAAATTTACATCAAACGGACTGATTGTGC
>QKCK01000055.1 GCA_003245695.1 Bacteroidota bacterium
ATACCAATTAATTACCTCTGCGAATCATATACCATCGAATCAGGCAAACTCTCAAAAACAATATATCTTTCGGATGAGGAGCCGTTACTGAAATGCTTCTCGGAAAGAACCAGTGATTCAATAAAGATTATTATTGACAACCCCAGAAAGATTCACTTCAACTACGATATATACAGCAGGAACAGGCTTAAGGAAAAAGGTTATTCTGACTCCCTCAGGTTAAACAGGAAGTGTCTGACAGACAAGAACTATTATATCTCACTCAGTTATATATGGGGTGGAGAGATGAAGAGGGAAAACTTTTATATCCCTTTGAAAGACAAGAAGCTCAACGTAGAAATATCTCAACCCGAGGTTGTTTTCCCGGGCCAGAATACGAAAATCGAAGTCACTGTTACTGACACAAAAGGCAGGCCTGTCAGGGGGGCTGATTTAACTGCCTACTCTCTTACAGGAAAGTTCGGGTATACCCCCCCAGAGATCCCATACCTTGGGAAGTCACGGAAGTCAAAAAATCTAATAAACGAGTTCAGTTTCAGAGGTGTCAATCTGGGCACCCATCCAGGCCTGAAACTGAATTATGAAGCCTGGCGGCTCCTTTCCGGCATTGACAGTATAGAATACTACAAGTTTCTCTATCCGCATGACACCATTTACAGGTTTGAATATCAAACCAGTGACTCTGTCACACAGTTTGCACCGTTTGTGGTGTTGGATGGCCGGATTGTGCCAGTTCACGTTATATATCTTGACAACAAACCGGTATACTTCAGCTGGTCTACCAATGATCCGCCTTACTCATTTATGGTAACAGAAGGATATCACCAGGTAAAACTGCGTACTGCTGAAAGAAGGATCACAATTGACAGCCTCTGGTTCAATAAAGGAAGCAAACTGATATTCAGTCTGAGCCAGGAGCTAAAGACAAAAAACATCTTTTCAGTAAAAGCTGATCCGGAACTAACCAAGTTTGAACAGGATATGTTATACAGATATATCTTTCCTTACAGGAATACTTTTGGTGGCAGCTATGCCTATATTGAGCAGGGAAGAGAGATACAGTATCTGAATCCGGGGGGTGAGTGGCCAAAGCTAAATATGGCAGGCCCTGTCTCAGGATATGTAAGGCTAAACATAATTGATGGTTATGATATGTCTTTTACCCACGAGCCAGGATATGAATATGAGTTTGAACCGCGGCTTTTGAAAATGAGAGAGTTCAGCACATCATCCTATCCCACCAGATTGTATTCAGGAAAGCCCGTAACAAGCCTGTCAGACCAGGTAATGACAAAAAAGATTCTATATAAAAAGTGGAAAGATTACCTTGATTCAAAGCGACGCATAACCCCAAGATACACATATCCGATTGTCACCAATACGGGAGAAGGGAAACTTAAATTTGAGATAAAACCATATAATGAGAGAGCAATTGAGGCACCTCTGAATATTCTGTTACTTAAGTCAGACGACAGTACCTTTATAAGGGTCTATCCTGGCAACAGCGCTTATATTCATGGACTAAGACGGGGTAACTATCAACTGGTACTATTCTACCCCGGAAGCAGGTATCAGATAGTCGATTCAGTATTGATCAGGAGTGATGGTTTGAACTATTACAGCATAGAGCAACCTGAAGAACTGAGGAAAGACGCATACAGCAAATCACTTAATGATGTAATAGAAAAGACACTTTTTGGCCCAATCTATCAGGAAAGTAAAGAGAAGGAAATTACCCGGATTAAAAGAGTGACCCGTGAGTTAACTCAATACTCAGGCGATGGTTCTGTTATTGAAGGCACAGTTTATTCAAGTGATGATGGATTACCCATCCCTGGTGCTACTGTGATTATTAAAGGAACAGAGATAGGGGCAATAACAGATTTAGACGGACATTACAGCATAAAGGTTCCATATGGCTCAGAGAAACTGGTATTCAGTTTTATTGGGTACAAATCTTTAGAGGTTAATACTGGAATAAATAACAATATAGATGTAACAATGGAGCCTGAAGTGCTGGCCCTGGAAGAGGTTGTGGTGGTTGGCTATGGGGTAACAAGGAAATTCGCAGCAACAGCCGCCAGTGTAAGTGTCAGTGAAATAAAGGAGATGCCTCTAAGTTCAAATACTACAATAGTGAACTCATTACAGGGTCGTGTGGCTGGGGTAGTTATTACATCAGCCACAGGTGGCGGCTCAGTAGGAATATCGGTACGTGGGGCCACAACAACAACATTTGAGAAGCCTCCCCTATATATTATTGATGGCAAAGTGTTCATGGGTGACATCTCTAAGTTTGATGCGTCAATAATTACCGGCATAGAAATACTTAAAGGTGATGAAGCCAAGAACCTGTACGGTGATGCTGCCTCAAACGGTGCCGTAATAATTACCACAATTAACGGAGTGTCCGACCCTTCACTTAAAGGGGCAACCTATGATGAGGATTTCTATGAGTCGGCCATGAAGGCAGGGAAGCTGAGAGAGAACTTTTCTGACTATGCATTCTGGAAGCCAACACTTACAACAGATGAAAAGGGCAAAGCAAGCTTTGAGGTTGTCTTCCCCGATGATGTCACCAGCTGGGATACTCATTACCTTGTCATGAATGAAAAAAGACAATCAGGGCAGACATCGGGTACAATAAAGTCGTATAAGCCTTTGATGGCACAGTTATATGTACCACGGTTCCTGGTTGAATCAGACTCAGCCTTTATTATAGGCAAGACACTTAACTATTCCCCTCTGCCGGCAGAGGTTAGAAGAGAGTTTGCCATTAACGATAATACAGTAATGACAGATTCAGGCAAATGCATTAATGCTGTTATTGACACTCTCCTCCTCGTGGCTCCTGACGATTCAATAAAGGTGAAGTATGTGGTGACAAAGGATAACGGCTACTTTGACGGAGAGGCCAGAGAGATACCGGTATTCGCGAAAGGGCTGGAAGAGACCTGTGGCAGCTTCTATGCTCTTGACCGTGATACCGTAATGAACATCTCCTTCGACGCTACCAAAGGGGAGGCCACCATATATGCACGGGCCGATATCCTTGATGTTGTCGGAGATGAGATAGCTTCACTCATAACATACAAATACTGGTGCAATGAGCAGATAGCTTCAAAATTAAAAGCCCGGCTGGCAGAGAAGAGAATTGCCGCTTTCAAAGGCGTTGATTATAAACATGATAAAGATATCGAGAAGCTTATCAGGCTCATAAAGAAAAACCAGGGGAGCAATGGTCTGTGGGGATGGTGGAAAGAATCGTGGTATAGCCCATGGATAAGTCTTCATGTGCTGGAGGCGCTTACAGATGCAGAGACAATGGGATTCAGCACAGGCATAGACAAAGACAAACTGTCAATGGCCATGGTTTGGGAACTGGAAAACTCAGGAGATTTCAGTACAAGCATAAGGATACTGAAATCACTACGGCTTCTTAATGCAAAGATAGACTTCAGTAAATACATTGGAGAGCTTGAGGAACCAGACAGAAAAACTCTTAACAGTCTTCTTCAGCTCATTGAGCTGAAACAGTTATGCGGGATGAAGTGCAGCCTTGATACACTCAACTGCTACAAAAAGAGCACACTGTTCGGGAATATCTATTTCGCAAAGGAAAGATTACGTTA
>QKCK01000244.1 GCA_003245695.1 Bacteroidota bacterium
AGGCCATATCAAAGCCGGCACCATTATCTTTTAAATATAATTCAATCTTATCTTCATCAACCTGATTCCACCCGATTTTTATTATGGCCTTATCCTTCTTTGAAGTATATTTCAATGCATTTGAAACAAGGTTTTCAAATGTCATCTTCATCAGACTCCTGTCACACTTTATCTGGGGTAGAGGAGATATATCCCATTCTATCAGCCGATGCTCAATATCAGGCGATGCCTCCTCAATTACCTCATTTAAAAGAGTGCTTAAATCTGTTAATGATAAAGATAACTCTTTTCTTCCCAACCTTGAAAATGAAAGCAAACTTTCTATCATATCAGACATCCTTTGCGAGGCAGTCTCAATTTTTGTGTAATAATGTCTGACAGTTTCAGAATGATCTGTCATCTTTGAATACATCAATTTAATAAAACCGTCAATGTGTCTTAATGGAGCCCTGAGGTCATGTGACACGCTATAGGTAAAAGACTCAAGGTCTCTGTTTAACTGTCGTAACTGCATTGTTCTTTCAAAAACTCTCTTTTCAAGTTGTGCATTTAGATTATTTATTTCCTCTTCAGCCAGTTTTCGAGAGGTAATGTCTCTGAAAGACCACACACGGCCTTTTATCTCATTGTTCTCCACAAGTGGAAATGACATACGCTCAATGATTTTGCCATTTGTTAAATACAGCTGGTCCTCTGTTGCGACATGTGAATTCATAATATCCATGTCTTTTTCATAATAATAGTCGGCTCTATTTAGCATATTCTTCAGGTATTCAAGAACCGGTTTGATATGATTAGCAGCAATTACTTCATCAGAGAGCTCGAATATATCAAGGAATCTGTTGTTATAGTGTGTTATTGCCCCTCCCTTTGAAACCACCAGGATACCATCACTCATTGACTCCATTGTTGCCTTCAGAATAGACTCACTTGCCTGAAGAGCCAGCTCTGATTCTTTCCTTTTTGTGATATCCTGTATTATTCCAAAGGCTTTAAATGCATTTTTATTTTCATCAGAGAGTACAGCACCTACAATAATGGTTGTTTTGAATTTCCCTTCTCCAACAGCTATCCTGCATTCAAAATCTTTTATCTTTCTTCTTGTCTTTCCGCTATTCAGCTTATCACTAAAGAGCGATCTGTCATCAGGATGCAGATGTCGCAGGAATGTCTCCAATTGAATGTATGACTCTGAAAGATTATAACCGTAAATCTTCAATGCCTCGTCATTAAAGATTAATCTATCCGTGTTATAATAATACTCCCAGCAACCTATTTGGGCAATGCGTTGGGAGTCACTAAGCAGTTGCTGGTTCTTAAGAATTATTTCTTCATTTCGCTTTCGTTCTGTTATATCTCTGAATATCCATACTCTGCCTGCTGATTCTTCAGTTGTTCCAAGAGGATATGAATGTCTTTCTACAATTCTGCCATCGAGAAAAAGAAGTATGTCTTCAGAAGTATCTCCGCTGCGCTTTATCTGGTCAATGCGCTCCAGAAACAAACCAGGTTCAGACAGTTTCATTTTTGCATGAGCCAGAAGCATGGTGTCATCCATAGAAGTGATTATTTTCTCTGGAATGTTAAATAACCTGACAAAACTTGTATTATAATGTGTCACTTTGTTGTCCTGAAGTACAACAAGAATACCGTCACTCATTCCTTCAATTGTAGATAGAAGGACAGACTCACTTTTAAGAAGCGCAATTTCAGAAGCCTTTTGTTCTGTAATATCAAGCAACATCCAGATAGTGCCATCACTGAGATTCTCCGGATTAAGAGCTTTACCGGCAAGACTTACCCACACAATCTCACCGTTTTTCTTTTTCATTTTCACTTCAGTGCTGTAAACACTTCCATGCTTCAATTCCGAATATCCATCATTACCTATGCGTTCGTAACTCTCATCATCAGTATAAATTATCCTGACCTCTTTACCTTGCAACTCCTGCTGTTTATATCCCAGCATTTTGAAGAGAGAAGCATTTGCCCAGACGAAATGGCGATCCCTGATGAATGCAATCCCTGCTGCCACCGTATCAAGAATCGTATTCTGCAGATCAGCCATCTCCTTTATTCTTTTCTCCGCCTGCTTCTGTTCATTTATAAACCTGCCCTGTTGTATATTCTGATATGCTTTCAATGACAATTCATTGGCAAGATTAAAGAGAAACCAGCATACCTTTTCAAAACGCGTTTTTGACATCACAGGCACTTCATTAAGTGCTTCCATGAATGACTCTTTATTCACTCCTATTTCGTCAGCATATCTGGCAACGGATTTTTCTTTTACTGCCTCATTCCGTACCTGCCCAACCAACCAGTTAGCCATATGTTTGCCTCCGAGAGTAATACTGGCACCACCATCCCAGAGCCCTCCGCTAAGACAGGTAGCAATTATCGGACCTTTATTTGAACTCTTTCCCAGTTCAGCATCTGACCTGTAACAATTCATACAGCCTTTTTCAGTTGCACGCACCATTTGGCAGAACCGTGTGAAATTACTTGGCCTGGTTATAGGTCTTCCATCAGGGTAAGTGATTATAGATGCTATTCCAACTGCTTCGGAAAAACTATCCTGTATTTTTTGAAGCTCCTCAATATTAAAGAGATCTGTAAACTGTATCCCTTCAGGGTCGTCAAGTGGTTTGGTAAGTGCCACCACCATATTCTTAAGAGCCTCTTCCATCACCTTCTTGTCTGTTGTCACACGCTCCATCCCAAGAAGTCCTGAAATTTTCCCTTCTGAGTCAATAAGTGGTATTTTGGTTGTCTGAAGATCAACACGTGCTCCCCTGCTGTCGTAACGCCACTCTTCCCTCTCAATTATTGGGTTACCTGTCTCAAAAAGTTGTCTCTCGTCGTTTAATGTACTGGCAGACAAATCCTGGGCAAAAAGATCAGAATCATTCCTGCCTATAATTTCTTCCTGAGTGAATCCCATATATGAGGCAGCAGCTCTGTTAACAATCATGAACCGTGATTCCTTGTCTTTAACATATATTGCATCAGGGATGTTATCAATTAAAGTTCTCAGCAAATTACGCTCCTCTGTCAGACACCGATCTGTCTCCTTAATAGCTGTAATGTCTTGAATTACAAAAATCAAACAATCATAATTATTATAACGTATAGGTCTGGCTGAGATAATACAATTATGTACAGCACCCTCCCGGTTTCGTGTAAGAAATTCCAGATTACGAACCTCTCCATCTCTGGAAAGTAACTCAAGCATTTTTTCACGCTCCTTATCGTCTGCCCAGAGACCAATATCAATTGAAGTGTGATTCAGAAATTCATCAGGAGAGTAACCCGTTAGCTCTTCAAATCGAATATTCCCATATAATATCAACCCATCTGACAATCTGGAAATTCCTACAAGATCAGGCGACAGGTCAAATAAGTCCAATGAAATCTTCTGATCATTATCCATCTCCGCTGATGAGTTTTTCCTTATATTAATAACACGAACAATCTTCTATTGTTTATACCCTTCAATTTAGCATCATTCTGCATAATATTAAAATAAATATCACGGAAAATTCATTATATCAGAGATTCACAGGAAGTGTCCATTGAATTTAATAAGAAATATCACATATTATGTAAATAAATTTAATCAATAATAA
>QKCK01000356.1 GCA_003245695.1 Bacteroidota bacterium
AAATGAGGCAAAAAGTCTAACCTAAGTATCCTTTTAGCAGCCTGCTTCGCGATGTGTGACGCAAGCGGCGTATTGCTTTCTCTTTTATCTGTCTCACGCGTTCACGTGTGAGTCCAAATTTCTCTCCTATCTCCTCCAGAGTCATCTCCTGTGTCCCTATCCCGAAGAAGTAACGGATAATATCCCTTTCACGTTCAGTAAGTGTAGCCAGAGCCCTGTCTATCTCTTTTGAGAGCGACTCATCAAGGAGCATTTTATCAGCTACCGGAGAGTCAATATTAGGCAGGACATCAAGGAGACTGTTATCTTCACCTTCAACGAAAGGAGCATCAACAGAGACATGCCTGCCTGACACCTTTAGGGTATCCGCCACCTTTTCCTTCGGCAGGTCAAGTACTTCAGCAAGCTCTTCAGGTGAAGGGGTACGTTCATTCTCCTGCTCAAAGCGTGAAAAAGCTTTGTTTATCTTATTGAGTGATCCCACCTGGTTCAGGGGGAGGCGTACAATCCTGGATTGTTCGGCTAATGCCTGTAATATGGACTGACGTATCCACCATACTGCATATGAGATGAATTTGAAACCACGTGTTTCATCAAACTTCTCTGCTGCCTTGATAAGGCCAAGGTTGCCTTCATTGATAAGGTCCGGGAGACTGAGTCCCTGATTCTGATATTGTTTAGCTACCGAGACAACAAATCGCAGGTTCGCTTTTGTAAGCTTCTCCAACGCTGCCCTATCACCCTTCTTAATCCTCTGTGCTAACTCAACCTCTTCTTCAACCGATATCAACTCCTCCTTACCAATCTCCTGTAAATACTTGTCCAGAGAAGCACTCTCACGGTTAGTTATGGATTTGGTAATTTTTAGTTGTCTCATGCTGTATTCCCTTCAAAAAAATTTTGCGCAAAGTTACTTCTATTTTAAACAATAAACAAATTAATTCATCATTAACTTTTTCAGGAGGTTGTGTTGGCAACCTCCTGATATAATGCCTTTTATATAACAGACCCTCTCCCTATCTCCTGGTTTGAAGCTTGAAATAGGTGCCGTCAGGAGTGAAACCCTCAACACTTGTCAGAGTTTTCTCATTGTCACTGGCTTTTTTGATGTCAGTAGCACTGCTAACCTTCTGTCCGTTTATTGAGATTATGATTGTCCCCCTCCCAAGGCCGAGGCTCTTGAAACGTCCCTCACCAACAGACGTAATCATAACGCCGTTGTCGATATTATATTGTTCAAGTACCCTGGCTGACACCTGGCTCACACTGGCACCAAAGACAGTTGCAGAATAGCTTCCGGGAGCCACAATCTCTGTGTTGCCTGCAGCATTACGGAGTGTTACTTCGGCATCGCCATTCTTTCCTTTACGGAGGTATCCTATCTTCACCTTGTCACCGGGTCTGTAACGGTTGATTTTTTCCTGCAGCTCTGAAGTGGTAGAGACAGCCTGGTCATTTACAAAAAGGATAACATCACCCTTCTCCAGTCCGGCAGCAGCAGCGGCTCCGTCACCGTTGACATTGCGCAGCAACACACCCTTTATCTCACTCATCTTCATCTCTTTTGCTATATCGGAGGTGACATCCTCGATCTCAACCCCCATCAGGCCACGCTGCACCTCACCATATTGTTTCAGGTCTTCAACAACCTTCTTTACTATTGACGAAGGCACAGCAAATGAGTTGCCGGCATATGCTCCATTTGGAGAATATATAGCTGATGTTATACCTATCAGCTCACCATTTACATTCACCAGTGCACCACCACTGTTACCCTGGTTTAAGGCAGCATCAGTCTGAATAAAGGACTCAATCCTGTAATCAGCATTCAGAAGATTCAGGTTTCTCCCTTTTGCACTTATGATACCCGCCGTTACTGTTGAGGTAAGATTGAAGGGGTTTCCTACTGCCAGAACCCATTGCCCAAGTTTAATAGCATCAGAGTCACCAAATTTCACACAAGGCAGATCCTCTGCTTTGATCTTTATCAATGCAATATCAGTACTCGGATCCCTTCCTACCACCTCTGCATCAAATGTGCGACGGTCATTCAGCACCACCTCAATGTCATCAGCCTCATCAATTACATGATTGTTGGTTACAATATATCCATCCCTGGATATAATAACCCCGGATCCGTACCCCTGAACCTCACGTTTTGTCCCTGCCCCCTGTCCATAAAAGAACTCATAAAGAGGATTATTGATGCCATAATTGACAGTAGTCTTTATCTTGACATGCACAACGGCATGAACAGTGTTTTCTGCTGCAAAAGTAAAATCTATCGGTTCCTGCCCCGGCAAAGCAGTATAAGTCGCATTTTCGTTTGTTTTCTGCGTCATTGCAGAATCATCCTGCCTGTCCAGAAACCTGGTGTAAATGAAAAGGCCTGCTATTGCACCTGTCAATGCAATAAGCAGTGTTGAAATTACTGACCTGGCTTTCATATCGCTTTTTCCATTTTAATTAAACCTATGTTAACTCTCAAATAATGTGCCTGAATAAAAGATTCATATCTTTACAACCGGCATTTTTGCAATTTGTTTTTGCAAATTTTTACATTTTTAACATGCTGAGGCGCAACTTAAAAGGCATTTAACCTCAATTTAACGATATGAAAATTCTCTTTAACAAATACGAAGGAACTGGTAACGATTTCATAATCATCAATAATTCAGAGCGCTGTATCAAGCACGACAATCATCAACTCTTTGCCTGGATGTGTGATCGCCGTTTTGGTATCGGTGCCGATGGTCTTATACTGGTAGAAGAGAAAAAAGGTTTCGATTTTGAGATGATTTTCTTCAACTCTGATGGTTTTTCTGCAACAATGTGTGGCAACGGAGGAAGATGTGTGGCTGATTATGTGATGAGAAATATCACGGGGAGACGACTGTTGAAGTTTATGGCAGCTGATGGGCCTCACCAGGCAATGCCACTTGATGATCTTATTGATCTCTCAATAAATGACGTAAATGGATTCTCTGTCACAGAAGACGGTATCTTTCTGAACACAGGCGTCCCCCATCTTGTAGCCTTCAGAGAAGATACAGACAATATCAGCATCAGGGATGAGGCAAGACCCATAAGATTCTCTTCAAGATATGGCCCTGAAGGAACAAATGTAAATTTCGTAGCACTGACCGGCAACGGGCTCAAGGTTCGCACCTATGAAAGGGGTGTTGAGGATGAGACTCTTTCATGTGGTACAGGAGTCACTGCATCTGCCATTGCTGCTGTTGCATCCGGCAGAATTGACTTACCGGATGTGGATGTTGCTGTCAAAGGAGGAAAACTGAGAGTCAGATTCACTATCACCGGAGACCATGCATCAGAGATTCACCTTATTGGAGCAGCCACCCCGGTCTTTAAAGGCGAGATAGAGGTATAATCAGAGACGAAAACATTTTTTCATATCCGTTGAAGTAATTATTGAAAGATATCTCAAAAGACCCTGGCAACTCACCGGTATTGATGTTTTCAGAAAAGCAGAATACAGATTTTAATGGAAAAAGAGAAACTATACGGTAAGACATTAAGTGAACTTGCAATTGTTGTAAGCAAGGAAGGCTTGCCAGCCTATACTGCAAAACAGATTGCCGGATGGCTGTATAAAAGAGGAGTGGCTGACATCAAAAGCATGACAGATCTCTCCATCAAAGCGCGTGAGATCATTGATGAGCATTATGAAATAGGCCTCACCAGCCCTTCATCTGAGAGCAAAAGCAGTGATGGCACAAAAAAATATCTCTTCAGGGTATTACATGACCGTTTTATTGAGACAGCATATATACCAGACCGTGAGAGGGCAACAATATGTGTATCATCACAATCAGGGTGTCGCATGGGTTGTCGTTTCTGTATGACAGCCAGACAGGGATTTCAGGGAGATCTAACCTCAAATGAGATACTGAATCAGTTCCGCAGCATACCAGAACACTCTTCCCTTACAAACATTGTCTACATGGGAATGGGTGAACCACTCGACAACCTTGAAGAGGTACTCAGAAGCCTGGAGATACTCACGTCGCCATGGGGATATGGATGGAGCCCAGGACGTATTACTGTAAGCACTGTCGGCATAAATGATATGTTGAAGTCGTTTCTTGATTCCACAAAGTGCAATCTGGCTGTCAGCCTTCATAGTCCCTTTGACAATGAGAGACAGGATCTGATGCCTGTACAGAAGGCTCACCCGGTGAAAGAGGTTATTGATACCATACGCTCATTTGATTTCGGACGACAACGAAGAGTGTCGTTTGAATATATAGTTTTTAAAGGAATGAATGACACCCCGTTACACATCAAAGAGATGGCACGCCTGCTTAATGGTATCCGGTGCAGGGTCAACCTCATAAGGTTTCATACTGTACCAGGTTCAGACTATCAAAGCCCCGGCATGGATGAGATGATACGCTTCAGAGACATGCTTAACAATAAAGGAATAACAGCAACTGTCAGAGCCAGCCGGGGAGAAGATATTAATGCAGCCTGTGGTTTGCTTTCGACGCTAAAACAAAATAAAGGATGAAATTCAAAAACACCGTTATAATATTTGCCGCAACAGCAATAACACTATCTGTATATGGCCAGCAGACTGAGAAGATAACCTTCTCTGAAGGCGTTTTTGATGATAACACATCGTGGTCAGTATGTGTTGCTGATGCAGTCACCGGAGAGATAATAACCGACAAGGATGCCGGCCTTAATCTTGTTCCGGCTTCAGTGATGAAGCTGATACCATCAGCTGCCGCACTGACACTTCTGGGTGACGACTACCGCTTCACCACAACCCTTGCCTTCTCAGGGTCATTAGATAAGAAGAAGGGCGCCCTGAACGGGAATATTTATATCATTGGCGGTGGCGACCCCATGTTCTGCTCACCATATTTCGCCGACTCCTATGGTGATGTGACAGGCAACTGGGTTAATATCCTGAAAGAGGCAGGAATTAAAAAGATTTCAGGCGACATAATATCTGACGCCTCAATATATGACTATCAGCCGGTTGACGGAGGATGGGAATGGGAAGACATCGGCAACTACTATGGCGCAGGTGTGCATGGAATAAACTATAACGACAATGTTTTTGGAATATACCTGTCAGGCAATAAAGAGGGATACACCCCTGTCATTGACTCCACAGATACATTCAGCAATAACCTTAAGATTATCAACCACCTGACATCATACGGAGCATCAAACAAAGGATTTGCCTATTCAGCACCCTATTCAGCAGAGGTGTTACTTGAGGGGTCAGTACCGGCAGAAAGTATTGCAGGCATCTTTGCCTCTATACCAGACCCGCCTCTTACCGTCGCTGTTGAATTGAGAAAAAGACTTATTAAAGAGGGTATTTTTGTAACAGGTGAGGCTTTTACAAAAAGGACAAAGGAGACCAATGACTCAATAATGGAAGTACTATCAGCTGTGGTCTCACCCAGTCTGAAGGAGATGATAAGCGTGACAGACCATGAGAGTGTGAACCTCTATGCAGCACAGCTATCAAAACATCTTGGGCTGATGTTCAGGCAGGAAGGCTCATTTCGGGCCGGGATGGATGTTCTCTCATCGTTCCTTGAGACCATAGGCTGCAACACCCAGGGGATATTACTTTCAGATGCTGCAGGACTTTCCAGAAAGAATTATATTAATACCGGCACTATTGTCAGCCTCCTTAAATACATGTATAACAGCCCATATAAGACGACATTCATCTCCTCTCTGCCAACTCCCGGTGAGAACGGGACACTGAAGAACACTTTCAGTGAGGAGGTATTCAAGGGAAGGATTATTGCAAAGACAGGTTCAATGACAGGCGTGAAAGGGATAGCCGGATATGTGACAACGAAATCGGGCAGAGTGCTCGCATTTTCCATACTGGTAAACGGATACACCATCCCTGGCAAAGAAATACAGTACAAGATGGAAGAGATTCTAAAGGAGATAATACTGAATTATTGACGAAGTCCATTATTGAACAGGCGCTAAAGAGTAATAAGGTTGAATGATTAAGAACATGACGGATAAGAGAATCGTTTTAAGAAAGTGTGAAGAGTATGATACCGAAGCAATAAAGAGACACATCGCTGAAATTTACAAAGCCTCGGGTGGCCCGGATCCGTCAGGCAAACGGATATTGGTAAAACCCAATATTCTTTCCGATGAAGATCCAAGGAAAGCAATAAGCACGCATCCGGTATTTGTTGAGGCGGTTATCTTATACTTACAGCAGGCCGGAGCAGCCGTGATACTTGTAGGAGACTCTCCCGCCGTTCACAGAAATGGTTTCATGCCTTTAAAGTCAGGCATAGCGGATGTGTGTGAACGAACTGGTGCAACATGGGTGAATTTTACCAGGGGGACACAGGAGATCAAGCTGCGGAGGGGAAAGATAAAAATTACCTCAGCAGCATTAGATGCTGATATGATAATAAGTCTTCCGAAATTGAAAACCCATGAGCTCATGTATCTTACATGTGCCATTAAGAACACTCTGGGGCTTGTCCCGGGTTTCACCAAGGCAAAACAGCATGCTCTTCACTCAGACCGCAGAAAATTCGGGAGGTTTCTTGTCGACCTGAATGAAGCTATCACCCCCTCCTTCTTCCTCGTTGATGGTATCATTGGCATGGAGGGGCCCGGTCCAGGCAATGGTATGCCGGTAAAAACAGGTGTCATATTCGGATCATGCAACCCTCTGGCGACAGACATCATCGCGTCACATATCACAGGGTACAACATAATGGATATAGCATCCACAAAAGCGGCCCTGGAACGTGGATTATGGCTCTCATCACCTGAAGAGATAGAATATGACGGACCATCTGTTGACTCAGTCAGGTATGAAGGATTCAGAAAGGTGCCGGTTATAAAGGATGGCAATATGGCTTTCAAGTTTGTCATCAGAAGAATCAGACCGTTAAGGAGATTGGAAAAGAGACCTGTCTTTATCCAGGAGAGATGCATAGGCTGTAAGGCATGCATAAAGATATGCCCTGTACAGGTTCTCTCTATGGACCCAAAAGTAAAGAATAGAATAGTTATAAAAGACAGTAAATGTATCCGTTGCTTCTGTTGCCATGAAGTGTGTCCTGTGAATGCCATAGAAGCAAAAAAGAAGATTTTCTGATCCATCCATTGAGGCGCTGAAGCTTTTCTGTTAATTTTTTATAAATAACAGCATATCAGAGACTCTGAACCCAGCCTTTTGCTAACTTCGCAGTTGTGAGTCCACATATATGAGCAGGAGCATTATAGCATGTACTGCATGTTTGTGTGATCGGCAAATCTAATCTGTTTATATACAAATGAAAAAGAGTATAAAGATTCTCCTGTGGATCAGCATTCCTGCTGTTCTTGCTATTGCATTTATTGTACCCAGAACCGGTATTTTCGGAACAAAGGGCAAGGAAAAGCCACAAGGTTCAGTTCCGGCAGCGGCACAACAGCCAAAACAGGGAGGTCAGGGGACAGCTAATGTTCTCCAGGTAAAAGGCATTATTGCCAAACCATCATATCTCACCGATGGCATCAGGTCAGCCGGCACCCTTCTGGCAAATGAGGAGGTTGATATAGTAAGTAAGGTTTCGGGTAAGGTTACAGGAGTCTATTTTCAGGAAGGGAGTAGTGTTAAAGAGGGTCAGTTACTGGTAAAGATCTACGATGAAGACCTGCAGGCTCAGTTACAAAGATCGCAGATACAGGAGAAGCTGCTGGCTGAAAAGCTGGAACGGCAACGTATACTCTTGTCTAAGGATGCTGTCAGCCGGGAGTCGTTTGATCAGCTTCAGACAGATTACAATGTGATTGTTGCAGACATAAATCTGTTAAAGGTTAAAATTGCGGAGACAGAGATCAGGGCCCCTTTTGACGGAGTAATAGGATTTCGTTATGTCAGCGAAGGCTCTTTTGTTCAGCCTTCGGTAAAGATAGCTCATCTTATTGATCATTCAGTTATCAAACTTGAGTTTGCCATCCCTGAAAAGTATGTCGGACTGCCACTGATGGAAAAAAAGGTCTCGTTCATGACAGAAGGGTTTAATGAACCTTTCATTGCCTATGTCTATGCCATTGATTACAGAGTTGATGAGCAGACACGGACAATAGGCCTTCGGGCCAGATACGCAAACACTGACAGGCGTCTGGTTCCTGGCATGTTTGCCTCAGTGACGCTTATCACTGACGAGAAGGATAACGCCATTCAGGTTCCGACAGAGGCCGTAGTGCCATCAATGAATGAAAAATATGTCTGGCTGGCAAAGAGAGGTAAAGCTATTTACACACAGGTGGAAGCAGGTAATCGCACTGACTGGAGTCTTGAAATTAAGGCGGGAGTCAGTGCCGGCGACACTGTGATCGTTAACGGGCTAATGCAGTTAAGACCAAATATGCCTGTCGATGTCACATTAACAGAATAGATTATCTCAATTATCAACAGGAAGAGCTATGAGTATTTCTTCATTAAGCATAAAAAGACCGGTATTAGCCACAGTGATGAGTCTGGTGATACTCATTCTGGGTGGTATCGGGTTTACTTATCTGGGTGTACGCGATTATCCGAGTGTTGACCCTCCTATTGTGACTGTTAGCACATCGTTCCCCGGGGCAAATGCCGATGTGATAGAGACACAGATAACTGAACCACTTGAGTCAGCCATTAATGGTATCCAGGGTATAAGATCAATATCAAGTTCGAGCAGTGACGGATCAAGCCGTATTACTGTAGAGTTCAACCTGGGAGTTGAGATGGAGACGGCTGTAAATGACGTAAGGGATAAGGTATCAGGTGCCATGCGCAGACTGCCGGCCGACGTTGATCCTCCTGTAGTTCAGAAAGCAGATGCTGACGCTCAGCCAATATATGGTGTCACCCTCCGTAGTGACTCCAGATCAATGATAGACCTTAGTAACTATGCTGAGATAAACTTCAAGGAGAGGTTGCAGACAGTGCCGGGGGTAAGCGCAGTAAATGTATGGGGTTCAAAGAAACTGGCTGTGAGAATGAAGATGGATCCTTCACGCCTGGTAGCCTACGGCCTCACTCCTCTTGACGTACGCAACGCCGTAACCAGAGAAAATGTTGAACTGCCATCAGGAAGGATTGAGGGAGACAACACTGAGCTCACAGTCAGAACACTGGGACGACTAAGAAGCATCGAAGAGTTCAATGACCTGATAATAGCCAGGAACGGCAACAGGGTAGTAAAATTCCGTGACATAGGTATTGCTGAGGCTGACCCTGAAAACATAAGATCGATACTTAAGGTTAACGGTATCCCATGCGTTAATGTGGTACTCACACCACAGCCCGGAGCTAATTATATAGACATTGTGGAAAAAGCTGAAGCGGTTATTGCCAGTCTGAAGAAGGATTTACCTGAGGACATTGCCACTGAGGTGATCTTTGATAACACCATCTATATCAAACAATCCCTTAAAGAAGTTGAAGAGACGGTACTGATAGCTTTCATTCTTGTTGTCTCCATAATTTTCATCTTCCTGCGAAACTGGAGGACAACTATTATTCCTGTAATAGCAATACCGGTATCTCTTATCGGGGTATTCTTCATCATGTACATTGCCGGGTTCACAATCAATATACTTACTCTCTTTGCCATTGTCCTCGCAATCGGACTTGTTGTTGATGATGCTATAGTTGTGGTTGAGAATATCTACTCAAAGATAGAGAAGGGCATGTCGCCTCTTGAAGCAGGCTTCAAGGGTTCAAACGAAATTTTCTTTGCAATCATAGCCACCACTATTGCACTGGTAGCAGTATTCTTCCCCATCGTATTCCTTCAGGGTGTAACGGGGAGGCTCTTCCGCGAGTTCAGCCTTGTGATAGTTGGCAGTGTTATAATCTCAGCCTTTGTAGCGCTTTCCCTCACTCCGATGTTGTCAACAAGGCTGTTAAAACACGACGTTATGGAGGGTCGTTTCTACAGGTTCACAGAGCCTTTCTTTGACGGAATGAAAGAGTGGTACAGGAGGCTCATTACAAGATTCCTGAAGGTCAGATATTATGCAGTGATAATTATTTTCGTAGCAGGCGGCATAATAATATATCTATGGTTGAAGACCCCTTCTGAGATGGCCCCCATTGAAGACCGCGGATACCTGTCTGTTAGTTCAACGGCTACTGAAGGCACCTCCTTCGACTATATGCAGAAATACGTTGAGGATATGGTGCCAGTCATAGAAAAAGCAGTACCTGAATGTGATAACCTGATGACAATTGTCGGTATGGGAGGAACCAACTCTGCCAACATGAGGATACGCCTGCTTGACATCAGGGACCGCAAGAGGTCGCAACAGGAAATAGCTGCTGACGTAGCCCCGAAGATAAGACAGATGACAGGAGCCCGGTCAATAGTATCGCAGCAACAGACATTCGGATCGAGGCGTGGTGGTTTACCTGTGCAATACGTCATTCAGGCAAAGAATCTTGATGATCTCAAACGGGTAATACCAGACTTTATGGCTGAGGTATCAGAAAGTCCTGTATTCTCAGCCAGTGATGTAAACCTGAAATTCACCAAGCCTGAACTGACAGTAAACATCAACAGGGAGAAAGCTTCCATGATGGGGATTAATGTGCAGAACATAGCTCAGACACTACAGCTGACAATGAGTGAACAGCGAATCGGATATTATATCCTTAATGGAAAACAGTACCAGATATTCAGTCAGTTCGACAGATCTAAACGCAATGACCCCTCTGACCTGACAAGTGTTTATGTCAGAAACGACAAAGGTGAGCTAATACAGCTTGACAACATCGTCACTATTGCAGAGAACAGCATGCCACCTCAGCTATACAGATATAACAGGTTTGTATCTGCAACAGTATCTGCGGGACTGGCAGGCCGTTACACGCTGGGGCAGGGCATTGAAGAGATGGATCGTATTGCAGACAAGGTTCTTAGTGATGACTTCAGCACCACTCTCTCAGGAAACTCAAAAGATTTTGTAGAGAGCACCTCCAGCCTTCTCTTTGCTTTTGTACTGGCGCTGGTACTCATATATCTGGTGCTGTCAGCACAGTTTGAGAGCTTCCGCGACCCGTTCATCATTCTTCTTACTGTGCCTCTTGCCCTTATTGGAGCATTACTGGCCATTACCATTTTCGGACAGACACTTAACATTTTCAGTCAGATAGGACTCATAATGCTAATTGGCATGGTAGCTAAAAACGGCATTCTAATCGTTGAGTTTGCCAACCAGAGACAGCTCGACGGACTAACAATCATGGAAGCTGTAAAAGAGGCTGCTGTGTCACGCTTCCGTCCTATTCTTATGACAAGTATGACAACCATTCTTGGTATTCTGCCTCTTGCCATAGCCACCGGTGCCGGAGCTGAGAGCCGGGTATCAATGGGCGTTACTGTCGTTGGCGGTCTTATTTTTGCTACTTTCCTCAGTCTCTTTGTCATACCTGCTGTATACAGTTACCTGGCCAGCAGAAAAGAAAAAACAATTAATGAAGATGAATTCCCGGTATCATAGCAAACTGATTTTACTGATATTATCCATGCTTCCGGCACTCCTGAATGGACAGGATCATATCACGCTTGACTCATGCATCATGCAGGCACTGGAGAGGAACTACTCTCTGAAGATGACCCGTAATGACCAGCAGATAGCTGGCAACAACATTACAGCTGCGCCATTCCTGCCTGCTATTACAGCCACAGGAAGACAACTGCAGGAGGATGAGATGGCCGGAAACACAAATACCCCCGAAGAGAGTGTAAAGACTCTCACATACTCCGGCGGGGTGGCAATGACATGGAAGATATTTGACGGGCTGGCAATGTTCTCAACATACAGTCGTCAGAAGCAGCTTTTTGCTCAAAGCATCCAGAGGGTAAGGATTGAGGTTGAGAACCTGGTCATGGACGTATGCTCTGAATATTATAATATAATTGTCCAGCAACATCTTCTTGAATCTGAGCTTACATCACTGTCACTCTCAAAGTCAAGATATGCCAACGCAGAAGAAAAGTACCTGCTTGGTGTCATCTCAGGCCTTGACCTGCAACAGGCCAGACTGGACCTCAACACTGACAGTTCAAGGGTGTTAAACCAGGAAGAGACAGTGAGAAGTGCATACATAAGGCTTGCAAACCTTCTCAATGCAGGCGCTGATACCAGGTACTCAATAAAAGACACTATCCTGCTTTCCAACGAGATGAACTACGATACTCTCAAAAGCCGCACACTGCATTATAACAACACCCTGATACTGGTTCGCCAGGGTGAATCGGTCTCTGAAAAAGATCTTCAACTGGTTCGGGCTTCCAGATATCCTTCACTTAACTTCACAACAGGATATTCACTGGCAAGATATGAATATCCCTATACCGATTACTTCAGCCAGTCAAAAGGCATGTATTATGGCTTCAACCTCTCATGGAACATCTTTTCAGGATTTGAGACAAAAAGAAAGATTGCCAATGCCAAACTGGATCTTGAGAATAGCAGACTTGCTTATCTTGATGCCGAAAACGCAATTCTTGGTGACCTCAGCCTGCTGTATAACAGTTATAAGAACAACCTTATCATCTCCTCTTTTGAGTCGGAAAGTGTTGTTGTTGCTGAAAAATCACTTGAGGTAGCAATGGAACGATACCGGCTGGGATCACTCTCAGGACTTGAATTCAGGGAGTATCAGAATAAATACCTGGAGGCCACAAACAGAAAGTTAACTGCCCTTTACCAGGCCAAAATGTCAGAGATAGGATTACGGCTGTTATGCGGCGAAATTACAGAGTAGCGCTACCCTTCTTTCTCCTGATAGCTTTGTAGCCCTGCACTGATAACCACACAACAAAAATAACACCCGCTACTATCATAATCTTATCTAGGTATGGAAATATCTTGTCACGCATATCATATGCAAAATATCCTACCAGCGTAAGTATCACATTCCATAATCCTGCACCAACAAAAGTAAATAGTATAAAAGTCCCGGGGTTCATCTTTGAAAGTCCTGCAGGAAGAGAGATAAGCTGCCTGACAGCAGGTATCAGCCTCCCGATAAATGTTGACATCTTACCGTGCTTTACAAAATACTCTTCAGCATGCACTACTTTTTCCTTGTCTATAAGAAGCCAGTGTGCCAGTTTTGTGTCGGCAAGTTTATATATAACAGGACGTCCGAGATAAAGAGCAATATAGTAGTTGAATATAGCACCTGTCAAAGCACCTGCCGTACCAGCCAGAAATACTCCTGTTACAGAAAGCGATCCCTGTGCAGCCTTATATGCAGCAAATGGTATCACCACTTCTGATGGAAAGGGTATAAAAGAACTCTCTATAGCCATAAGGGCAAAAATCGTCAGATAGTTCATATTGGCCATATACCAGTCTATCACGCTCTGTATTATCTCCATTGGTCAGATTTTTAGCCCACAAATATAACCTAAATTTATTTGCCCCTGCTATACTTAGATTAAAACAAAAGCAGCAT
>QKCK01000142.1 GCA_003245695.1 Bacteroidota bacterium
ACTGCCGGCAGGATAAAGTAACCGCACTATTTCAGGCTTCAGGAAATACCTGATAGTATCATGTGTCTCCCTTTCGGTTTAAATCCTTTTTATAGCTTTTAAGCATCTTCCCAAATGAACGGTCCTTTCGCCTTCGTTTCTCAACTGTTGACTCATAGTGTCTTTTCTCCCGTTCCAGCCGCAGGAAGTTATTGTATGACTCCCGGCTTAACAATCCCTTATCTATAGCCTCAATGACTGCACAGCCATCCTCATTAGTATGGGTGCAGTTGCTGTACCTGCACCTGACAGCAAGAGAGAGGAGGCTGTCAAAGGTAACCTCCAGTCCGCCGGCAGCATCAGTAATGCCTACCTCCTTCATCCCGGGATTATCAATGACAATACCACCGTTATCAAGGAATATCATTTCACGGTGTGTGGTGATATGCCGACCTTTATTTGTACTCAGGCTAATATTACCGGTCTTCATCACACTCCTGCCCGAGAGACTGTTAATAAGAGTTGACTTGCCGGCACCTGACGAGCCAAGCATACAATATGTCTTTCCTTTTTCAATCATCATCAGCAGGTCATCCAGTCCCTTGCCTGTGACATTACTTATGGCCATAACTGTTACATTGCTGATCCTCTGCCTGATGCTCTCAACCAGTAATGATGACTCAGGCTCACCAACGAGGTCACTCTTTGTAAGAAGTATAATAGGCTTTATACCTGACGAATAACAGATAGTAAGATATCTCTCCAGACGGTTAATGCTGAAATCACTTCCTGCAGCCTGCACGAGAAATGCATAATCAATATTTGCTGCAATTATCTGTTCTTCGCCTGCTTTACCTGCCTCCTGCCGTCTTATTACTGAATATCTGGGGAAGAGAGAGTGTATTACTGCCATATCAGTATCATAAACAGTAATTGCCACCCAGTCGCCCACTGCCGGATAATCTTCACGCCGTGAAGCAGTGAAACGCATATTACCTGTAATCTCAGCTTCATACTCACCGCGGTCAGTCTTAACAATATACCTTTCCTTATGCTCAGCTATAATACGGCCAGCCTCAAAGGCTGACAGACTGTTGTCAGTTCTGTATTTCTCGAGGTCGGCATTGTATCCCAGATCTTCAGGTTTCATAGTTAATAGATTATTAAACAAATTTAATACAGAATTTTCAACTACCAGAGAGAATGGTTATCATGCTGCAGTGCTGTTGAAAAAAGGGACGCTGTTGTCAGCGTCCCTGAATCAGTAACAGAAAAAAGATGTCAGGGGATGATGTAACTGTATCAGCTACCCTGGGTGTTGCCACCCTGCTGGTTATCACCACCACTCTTCACATCATCATTGTTAATTGTACGTCGTGCCTTCTTGACAGTAGTCTGCACCTTACCGAAGTTATATGTCAGTCCTACCCTGAAGGTCCTTGCAGCATTTATGTATTCAGACCTTGAAGTGAAGGTAAGATCCTCGCTCTCACTCTTGTAGGTCTTGGTGCGCCAGAATGGCTCACTGGCTGACAAATTAAGAGATAGCTTGCGTTTAAGAAAATACTGAGAGACACCAACACCGGTATAATAATATGTCGATGACCTACCCTGTAGTCTGACACTGGATGAGTATACCCCTGAATAGAGACTTAAAGCTCCGTCTTTCCACAGTGACCACCTCCCGTTAAGCGAACCTCTGAAGTTAAAACCCTCATTTGATATGTCATAGCCATTGTTTGCCTCCAGCTTGGTGTAGCTGACATTTGAGTTCAGGTTTAAACTGAGATCATTAATCGGTCTGTATGATGAATATATGTTTACACCATAACGCTGGTTTTTACCTATGTTCTCAAATGTCTCTGTCTTCTTTCCGTTATCTTCAATGGTGATGATCTCTTCAATTGAGTTATTCACAAAAGAAGCAAATGACGTTGCTGTGAAGCTGAGTTTTGGATTGAAGAAGGAATAACCCATCTCAAACGAGTGCGACACCTCAGACTCAAGACCAGGATTACCAAAGCTTATGTTCATTGAGTCAATATCATTTACATAAGGATTCAGATACCATATATCAGGACGTGAAAGCCTCTGGGTATATGATGCCCGTATCGACTGCCCCTGTTTTGGCATATATGACACGGTGATATATGGTACAATATTTAACAGTCTGTTGGTAAAGGTGGTGTCAGCAGTCAATGACTTTGACAGCCCATCATTCCATGTACGTTCAAGCCTGAACCCTGTCTTGGTGCTGAACTTCTTCCACTTCACCACATATCCGGCATAGGCTCCAAGGATATACTGATTATAATCAAGAGAATTACCACTGCTGACAACCTCGTCCTCATTTTTGAATGTCTCTGAATTACTTTCATTCTGCCGCAGAATGAATTTTACCCCTCCTTCAATCTGATGTACACTGGTGAGTGGATCATAATAGTCAGCCTGAAAAGTCTGTTCACGACCTACAGCATGGTTCTCTGACCGTTGATGATATGAGGGGTAATTTATTGTTCCTAGAATATCTGAGTTCGTTCTGGTTCTGTTAGGATTGTTATCAAGCTTATAGGAGATAGTAAAAGTCTGATCGGGCTTTTTAAATGTCTTCTGATAATCTATATTACCCGAGAGTGTCCCAAAGCTGTTCCGGCTCTCTGTCTGGCTGATATACTGACGGGTTATTTCATCTGTCAGGTTTGAATATTCTGTCGACCTGTAACTGTCAGCTGAATAACCACCCTGGTAACCCCAGAATGAGAGACTGATAAGGTTTAACGAATCTATCTCGAAGCTTGCCTCACCTGAGAAGCCATTTGATGTGCCACTGTAGTTACTGGTTCCGTTGATAACAGAGAAATGATAGTCAGGGACATTAAAATATTCACTCTCAACATTCATCTCCGACTCGGGCTGACGGAACTGACTGCCGTAGTAACGTGCTGAAAAACCAAACTTGTTGACCTTGGTTGCCAGATATGCACTCCAGTTCAGACTTCCACGTGAGTCGACGCCTGTCCCCACACTTCCGTTAAAGCCATTGATGGTCTTCTTTGTTGTGATAATATTTATGATCCCTCCTACACCCTCAGCATCATACTTTGATGGGGGATTGGTTATTACCTCTATATCTTTGATGCTGTTTGCCGGCAGACTCTTCAATACCTCTTTCAGGTTGGAGTTCATCATCGAAGAGCTTTTACCATTGACGAGTACTTTGAAGTTGGACTGCCCGTTAAGTGTAATATTTTCATCAGAGTCAACCGTTATCAGCGGCACCTTACGAAGCATCTCCAGTGCATTGTTTGCCTGTGCCTCCGGATCAGACTCCATATTGTAGGTAATCTTATCCACCTCAATCTTCACCAGGGGCTTCTGGGCCGTGACAGTAATCTCCTGCAGCTCCACCCCCTCATCCATACTCAACTGCCCAAGGTCTGTAATCGCGTTTATGACTTGTACAGTCATATTAATTTCCTTGTAACCTACTGCTGTAACTGAAAGATGGTATTCATCTGGCGCATCAACAGTGAGGGAAAACCTGCCGTTGGCATCACAGGCCATTGCCTTCTTGACTTTAATACTGTCGTTACTGAAAATAATGGTGGCATACGGAATGCTTTTACCGG
>QKCK01000279.1 GCA_003245695.1 Bacteroidota bacterium
TGGCTATACATTGCTTAAGATGCAGACCATAAACACTCATATTGATGAAATCTACAAGGTTAACCTGTTAAGTGTAGATTATCTGATTGAATCAGACAGGGATGCCTATCAGTCTACTCTTGCATTATCACATGCAATAATGAGTATTCAGGACAATGATCCGGACAAATTCAGGAGTGACCTGAACACTGTTTGGGAGAACTATGATCAGATTGGTTCACGCTATGCAAACTTTGAGAAGAGTTTCAGGATATCAGAGAAGCCCGAGTATGCATCAAAAAATGCAGAGTTTCACAGATATTACGCTACGCTCCGTACAGAGACAGAAAATGTAATTAAGCCACTGGAAACAGGAGATGTTCAGACCGGAGAGAGTGTTTACTATTCCTCCTACAGCAGAACATTTGAAGATATGAGGGGAATAATGAATGATTTTACTGAAATGAGCCTTGCCAATGCAGAAAAATACTATCTCGACAGTAAAAAAGTCAGTACAAAGACAATAATCAGTGCGTTAATATTAAATCTTCTTGCAATAGTCTTTATTATCATTGCTGCCCTGATACTGACACGTAGCATTACCAATCCACTACAGCATGCTGTATCAGTAATAAAAGAGATTGCTGACGGAGATCTGACAAGCAAAGTCGCTGTCAAGGGAAAGGATGAGATTGCTGAGCTGCTCAGATCAGTGGGAGTTATGAGCGAGAAATTGAAATCAATAATTAAGAATATCATCATCAGTTCAGAGAGTCTTTCAAGTGCAAGCTCCCAGTTCAGCCAGAGCTCAATGCAGATGAGCCAGGGTGCATCAGAACAGGCATCCTCGGCAGAAGAGGTATCTTCATCCATGGAAGAGATGGCTGCCAATATTCAGCAAAACACTGAGAATGCGCAACAAACCGAGAAGATTGCACTGAAGGCTGCAGAAGGAATAAATAAAGTTGCCGAGTCATCCCGAATCACACTTAATAACATGCAGAATATTGCTGACAAGGTGTCAATTATTGGGGAGATAGCCCGGCAGACGAACATACTGGCTCTTAATGCTGCTGTTGAAGCCGCACGTGCTGGAGAACACGGGAAGGGCTTTGCCGTTGTCGCTGCTGAGGTACGTAAGCTGGCTGAAAGAAGCCAGATATCAGCTGTGGAGATTGATACCCTGACTAAAACCAGCGTGAGAAACACTGATGACTCTGTTAAACTTATGGAAGGCATAGTGCCTGAAATTGAAAAGACAGCCAAACTGGTTCAGGAGATAGCTGCAGCAAGTATTGAGCAGAACTCCGGTGCCGATCAGGTAAACAATGCTATACAACAACTGAATCATGTGACCCAGCAAAATGCAGCTACATCAGAAGAGATGGCAACCAGCAGTGAGGACCTTGCCAAACATGCTGAACAACTCATGGAAATGGTAGCTTTCTTCAAAACAGAGATGGAGTCTGAATCAAGGAAAAAGATCATCACTCCCAATGAGAAAAGGGGAAACACAGCCGTAAACCAACCTACCCGCTTGGATATTCAAACAGCTACACAATCGGCTAAGAAAGGTGTCAGAATAAACATGGGAAGAGATACCATTGACACCGAATATGAAAAGTTCTGAAAAAAATCATACAAATAAAACCTTATAAAGATGAGTACAGATACAAGCAGAGGAATAGAAACATATCTCTCATTCAAACTGGGTGAAGAAGTGTTTGCTATCAACGTCTCAAAGGTTATTAATATCCTTGAGATGAGCCAGATAACCAGTATCCCTAAGACACCCAACTATATGAAAGGTGTTATAAATCTTAGGGGCACAGTACTGCCGGTGATTGACCTGAGAATAAAATTCGGACTTCCCGAGAAAGAGGCAACTGTAGATACCAGCATTATTGTTCTGAATATAGAGCATAAAGGAGAACACATTCTTATCGGAACCCTCGTTGATGCTGTCAGAGAGGTGCTTGAACTTAAAAATGATGACATCTCTCAGGCACCTACAATAGGGGCAAAATACAACTCAGGATTCATAAACGGCATGTTCAGAATAAATGACAAGTTTATTATGATACTTGACATTGACAAAATATTTTCAACAGAAGAAGTAATTGAATTTAAAGAACATACAACAACAGAAACAAATTAATTAATTAACCGTAACTGGAGGGGACAAAATGTTTAAACAAATTAAAATCAGGTGGAAACTATTCCTAGGCATGTCACTTATTGCAATCATTGCTATAATAATAGGTGCAAGTGGATATATTGGGATTCAAAAAGTGAAAAAAAATGAGCAGTTCATTGTCACAAACAGTTTTCCGAGTATCATTTACCTGCAGACATCAATGGAAAACAGTGTAAAGATTCTGGTAGGACAGAGAGGATTAATTATCCCAAAGATGATGACTCCTGAACTCAGAGAGGCTCAGTATAAATATATTGCTGATGCTGTATCAAAGTCAGAAGAATCGTTTAATAGCTATGAGAAAATTGAAAAATCTGCTGAGGAAACAACAATCTGGAATGATCTGAACAAGGATAGGAAAAATATGCTTGATATCAATCAGATGATTATTGATTACTCGAAGGACAGAGACAGGCTGGTAGCCTCGGGACAAACCGATAATGATGATGCTGTCATTCAACTCGATGATAAGATTTTCAATACATCACTTGAATCAAGACAGGCTTTTCTCAGCATGTCAGACAAACTGAACAAGCTTATTGAACTGTCATCAACTGAGACTACAGACCGCTACAACACCTCCTTAAAAGATGCTGCAAGGTCAACAATTATTGTAGTCATCTTTATATTAATCGGATTAGCCCTGGCTGTGGTCTTAAGTATTATTATCACTTCCAACATACAGGGTATTATTCGTAGCATAAACACACAGATAAGGAATGTTGTTGATGCTATTCTTGATGGCAAGCTAAAGACCAGGGCTGATGAAGCTTCTACCAACAAAGAATTCAGAGACATTACCACAGGTTTCAACAGTGCCATTGAGGCGTTGGTTAAACCAATCAATCTCACAGCATCATACCTTGACGCAATAGGAAAAGGTAATATCCCAGGCAAGATCACTGATGTCTATTATGGTGACTTTGATGATATTAAAAACAGCATCAACCAGTGTATTGATGGCTTACAGGGTCTTGTTGAAGCAAACCGTGTATTGCAGAAAATGGCTGTCAATGATTATACCGATAAAGTAGACTCCAACTTCCTTGGCATATATGCAGATGTCTGTAATGCTGTAAATATGGTCAGGGAGAGAGTACTCCACGTAATAGGGATATGCCAGAAGATAGCTGAAGGTGATCTCTCTGACAGGGAAGAACTTATCAGAACCGGCCGCAGATCAGATAATGACAGGCTGATACCATCACTTATACAGATGGAAGATGCGATCAACAATCTTATTCTTGACGCCAATTCACTTGCATCAGCAGCCGTTCAGGGACAATTATCCGAGAGGGCTGATACATCTAAACATAAAGGTGATTTCCAAAAGGTTGTAGTGGGTGTTAATAATACTCTTGATGCTGTAATCGGGCCTCTTACAGTTGCAGCAGACTATGTATCTAAGATCTCTGTAGGTGAC
>QKCK01000163.1 GCA_003245695.1 Bacteroidota bacterium
AGTATTGTCCCCTGATGCTCCTCAATTATTTTTTTCACATAGCTTAACCCGAGCCCGAATCCTTTAATATTATGTGTATTTCCTGTGGGCACCCTGTAGAATTTGTCAAATATTTTTTTCAGGTTCTCTTTACTTATTCCTATACCATTGTCAGAAATGACTATTGAGACGCCATTTGCCCTGGTCTCCGTAGAAACGGCAATCTCAGGAATTCCTGCTGAATATTTAAGAGCATTATCAAGCAGATTCAGAAATGCATTTAGCATGTTTGCCTCATCAACCATAATTAATGAGTCATGGGCATTGAGATGTGTTGAAAGCACTCCTCCTCTGCCTGTAACCTGAAGTGAAAAGATGTCTACAGCTTTAAGTATGATGCTGTGTATGTCGGCTTCCTTCTTTTTTAACTTCAGACTGGTATTTTCAAAAATAGCGGCCTGAAGTACTTTTTCTACATGAAACCGCAACCTGGTACTCTCTTCATTGATGATACCTGCAAGGCCTATTACATCTTTCGACTCATCAGGGATATTCCTGTCAGTAAGCATTTGTGAGGCTAACGAAATGGTTGATATAGGAGTCTTTAACTCATGTGTCATGTTGTTAATGAAGTCATTTTTAACCTCTGAAGTCTTTTTCTGCCTGAAAATTACAATGAAAGTGCTCGTTGCCAGGATAATAAGGAGCAATGAAATTACAAACGACGCACCTGCCATGAGCTTAATCATGTTTGCCTTGTAGGTCTCTTCATCAGGGAAGTAAATTAACAGAATATTGTTTCCGGGTACAGGGTCAGTGGGAAACAGCTGTCTCATATACATGTTCGACTCACTGTTTATATTGAATCCTTTACTGCTGAAGAGTATGCTGTTGTAATCGCCCCTGACAGCAAATTCATATTCAAGATGTATGCCCACCCTGTTCAATGACTGCCTGATGGCAGAATTCACCTCATCAAGGTCTATTCTATCCATTAGCGGAGGTGTTGATCTTATAATCTGACTAACAATATTCTCAATTGAGACAATTTTATTTGTGATCCGGTCAGCAGTGCCTTTCTGGATGTCAACAGATGGCATCTGCTCAGTCTGTCCGGCATTTGTTGCCTGATCATTATAATGTTCCAAAAACAGAGAGCCTCTGCCTGACCGGCTTATCAACTCACTTCTCTCCACAGGATTAAATCCGTACCTTCGCAATAACATTATGCCCGCATCCATTCCAGGTTCATCCTCATTGTATTCCTGGTATTCTTCTGTATCAGGACGCATCTCATCAATTATTCTTCTGTATGTCTCTGCTTTCTCAAGTTCATTTACTGATTCCTTAAGCGCCTCATTAACCTCAAAACGAAACTTCTGATCCTCCGTCCTCATGACTGAACTGATCCATTTGAATTGTATATACACCAGCCCTGAAATGGCCAGGAAGAAAAATACAGCCAGTATTATTATATGATTTCGTTTCATCCTTACACAAAATTACTTCTTATATCGCTCTGGCAGGCAGGTTTAACCTTATTTAACTACAACGTCACTCCTTATCACCCTTTTATCAAAGTTAATTATTAACTATATGAAACAATATTTTTCTCGTTTTTCTTGATGAATGATTAAATATTGTATCTTTGTTTCGTGTTTGGCACGATGTTTGTTTAAACACTATTGGAGTTTTTTTCATAGGTTAGGTTAGTTTTAGGGTTAGAAGAGGGGAGCAGTTACTGCTTCCCTTTTCTTCTTTTAATGAAAATGGGAGAGAAGATAACTATGCGAGGCGACTCTTATCTGTGATCAAAAGAGATTTACAGTGATTTAACGTAAATTTCATGAATCAATCTATATAGTACATTTCTCCCCCTGGCCATGGCTGGGAGGTGCACGCCCGAAGCGAGGGCGGGGTGGTATGTAAAAAGAATATCATAATTAGCCACAGCTTTCCCGCCTGATCATAAATCATTAGTGAGGTTACAATAGTGTTGAAGAGAGTAGTCTGATAAATTTAATATATCATCATTCTGAAAGATACTGGAGTATTTCCAGATTCTTGTCTTTGATTTCAGAGCTCTTAAATATGAATGCGGCCGTCACACCTTCAATTTTCCTTATTAAATCCAGTGTATTGTTAAAATCGACAGGAGATATTTGGTTTGCAAGATAGAAAAAGTCGATTTTATTCATTTTTTTAATCAGCAATATATTGTCAGACCGGTTAGAAATAAGAGTGAAATTACCATCGGGTGTTGTGAATTTGGAAAACAGTGTCGGCTTGTTATTATTGTCAGTAATAATTTCGTCGTTTGAGTGTGAAAGGTTGATGTTCAGTCTTCTGTTGAGAAGGTGTGACAGCTTATAATCCTGTTCAAAAGAGGCAATGCCGATGAAATAAAATTCTTTCCGGGAATCTTTATCTATATTGATTCTGGTAATATTTGAATTTGCTGTCACGGTGGCAGAGTGTGAAAGATAAAGATAATAAAAGGTGCAGATCAGCAAGCATCGTTTTCGGGAAGTTTCATTTTGTTCCAGGCTCTCATGGAGGCCTCCTGTTCAGCTTCCTTTTTTGTTCCTCCCTGTCCTGTCCCGGCAATTATATTGTTAATCAGAAACGATACAATAAACAATGGTTTACGTGATACAGGGTCGGTCTCCTCAGTACATTCAAACTGGTTTGGCAGTTTCTTTTTCTGGCACCATTCAAGGATCATGCTTTTGTAATCTGTTTCAGATTCAAAAATTGCAGTCAGGTCGAGGTATTTTTCCAGTACCCTGGTTACAATGATCTGGCGGGTTTTCTTATAGCCGATATCGATAAAAAGTGCACCAATAAGTGCCTCGAGGGCATCTCCATAAAGATTTCTTGTTGGGTTGGGAGAGGTGAGGTGGCTTAATACCAGTTCTTCAAACCCCATATCCATTGCCAGTTGGTTCAGCTGTTCCCGGTTAACAATTCTGGCTCTCATCTTAGTAAGAAATCCTTCGTTTTCATCAGGGAAGTTATGAAACAGATATTCAGAGAGTATGGCGTCAAGTATAGCATCACCAAGGAACTCGAGTCTTTCGTTGTTTACCTTGGTGCGATCAGGCAGCCTGTATGATGCTGATTTATGAATGAAGGCAGTTTCATAAAGGCGCAGGTTTTTGGGCTTAAAGCCCAATAAACATTTCAAGCGGGAAGCAAAGTCCCGCTTGTCATGTATATGAGTTTTCTTTTCTTCTTTATGAAAAAGAAACACAGTTTACTCGAATTTCTTGATCACCAGAGAGGCGTTATGACCGCCAAAGCCAAAGGTGTTGCTTATTGCAGCTCTGATGGGTCTCTTCTCTGCCTTGTGGAGAGTAAGGTTTAGCTTCTGGTCAATATCAGGGTCTGGGGTCTTGTGGTTAATAGTAGGAGGCACGATACCTTCCTTAACGGCCATTATGCTGGCAATAGCTTCAATAGCTCCGGCAGCACCAAGGAGATGTCCGGTCATTGATTTGGTAGAACTTATATTGAGTTTGTAGGCATGTTCGCCAAACAGAGAGATGATTGCTTTTGCTTCAGCAATATCACCTATCGGTGTGGCTGTGCCATGTACATTGACATAATCAATGTCAGATACATCCATGCCTGCCTCTTCTAATGCATACTTCATCACATTAGTTGCCCCTATTCCCTCAGGATGAGGAGCAGTGATATGATATGCATCTGCGCTGAGGCCAGTGCCTACAACTTCACCATAAATCCTGGCACCCCTGGCAACGGCGTGCTCATATGCTTCGAGTATAAGGGCACCTGCACCCTCGCCCATCACAAAGCCATCCCTTGTGAGGTCGAAAGGTCTGGAGGCGGTTTTATACTCATCGTTGTTGGTTGAGAGAGCCTGCAGCGCATTAAATCCACCCAACCCTGCAGCGTTGATAGCAGCTTCAGAACCACCGGTAACAAACACATCGGCCTTGCCTAGACGGATGTAGTGAAAAGCGTCAACAATTGCATTGGTTGATGACGCACATGCAGAAACAGTACAGAAGTTAGGGCCACGGAAACCATATTTAATAGAAATAAGGCCAGCCGCAATGTCACCTATCATCTTGGGAATGAAAAAAGGGTTGTAACGGGGAGTTCCATCACCCGTGACATACCCTTTTACTTCTTCAAGGAAAGTCCCAATACCCCCAATACCAGAAGCCCATATAACACCAACCCGGTCTTTGTTTACCGCTTCGGGATCAAGTCCTGAATCCTTTATGGCTTCGTCAGTAGCTACCATAGCATACTGTGCATAAGGATCCATCTTGCGGGCCTCTTTCCTGTCAAAATGATTCTCAGGGTTATAACCCTTAAGCTCACAGGCAAATTTAGTCTTGAACTTGGCTATGTCAAAATGGGTGATAATATCAGCCCCACTGACACCTGCTACAAGATTATTCCAATAATCCTGCAGATTGTTGCCTATGGGGGTCAATGCCCCCATGCCGGTAACTACAACCCTTCTCATTCTGGGATATTAACGGAATTTACTTTGCGTTTTCCTCAATGTACTTTACAGCATCACCAACAGTGCTGATGCTTTCTGCCTGATCATCAGGAATGCCAATGTTGAATTCCTTTTCGAATTCCATAATCAGTTCAACAGTGTCAAGAGAATCTGCGCCAAGGTCGTTTGTGAAATGTGCCTCAGGTGTTACCTCTGATTCATCAACGCCAAGTTTCTCAACGATGATCTGTTTTACTCTTGTTGCAATGTCAGACATACTAATAAATTTTATGTTAATACTTAGTTTAAAAACTTTGCAAAGAAATATATTTGTACCATATAATTCAAATATTTTAAGGAAAATCTGCATGTCATTGATGGTAAATTGCAGATAAAGAAATAGATACGCTTCCCCGAAAGGGTAATTTTTCAAAAACAGAACAAACAAGCTAAATAACAGATAGTGAAGAATATAGCCATTTTTGCATCAGGCACAGGGACCAATGCTGAAAACATCATTAAATACTTTTCGACCAAAAATTCAGCCAGGGTGATACTGGTGTTGTCAAATAAGTCCCATGCTCCCGTATTGGAAAGAGCTGCGAAGTTTAATATTGAGACAGGATTTTTCGACCGGCATCAGTTTTACGACACAGAAGAGGTCGTTAATTTACTGTTGAAGAAAAAGACAGATCTGATTGTTTTAGCTGGTTTTTTATGGCTTGTACCCGATAATATTTTAACACTCTTTAGGGGTCGGATACTCAACATTCATCCGGCACTTCTGCCATCTTATGGAGGTAAGGGAATGTATGGTGACAGGGTACATAAAGCAGTAATAGCGGCAGGTGAAGAGGAGAGTGGGATAACAGTACATTATGTGAATGAGGTATACGATTCCGGTGATATCATCTTTCAGGCGCGGTGCAAGGTATATCCGGATGATGATATCCATTCACTGGCAGAGCGTGTTCATAGTCTTGAATATGAACATTATCCGGCTGTCATTGAGCGTTTTGTCGGGGAGATGTAGTGATCAGTAACTGATAGTATTAAGGAGGGTTATATAACCCTGTTCAATCTTTCTGAAGCTGCTCATGTTTGTTGAGTCGACCGGATTAACCGGTGGAGACTCTACGGCAAGTGGATTAACCGGCGATCCTCCTTTATAAAATCTGAAGTCGAGGTGCGGACCTGTTGAAAGTCCTGAGCTTCCGACATATCCTATTACATCGCCCTGTTTCACAAACACTCCGGGTCTAATACCTTCGCCGAACCTTGAAAGATGAAGGTATGCCGTTGAGTACATGCTGTTATGTGTTATCTTAACCATACGTCCGGCTCCACCGTTGTAGCTGGTCTCTGTTACGCGGCCGTCGCCGATAGCCATTACGGGTGTACCTACCGGTGCTGCATAGTCTACTCCATAGTGTGGTCTTACTATCTTAAGGATAGGATGTTTACGTGCTGCTGAGAAGTGAGAGCTGATTCTTGAAAAGCGAAGAGGCGCTTTCAAAAATGCTTTTCTTAGGCTGGCTCCGGTTGAGTCAAAGTAACTCTGCACGCTGTCCTGGTAAAAGGGAATTGCATAGATTGTTGAACCCACATGTTCAAATGATGCAGCATGTATTCTTCTTATTCCAACAGAGCGATCTCCGATAAACTCCTCCTCATATATAACCTTATAACGGTCTCCTTTCTGCAGTCCGAAGAAGTCAATAGTCCAGGCATACACTTCTGACAACTCTGATGCCAGCATTGGGTTCAGATTTTTCTCAATAGCAGACTCCCACAGTGATGTCTTGATTGTTCCTGCAGAGTATCTTAATACCTGCTTTACTTCAGCATCTATTTTTTTTATCGAAAGGGTATCGCGGAATGAGAACAGGTAGCTCAGCCGTTCATCATGTTCATAGATAAAATAGTCGGGATTGCCAGTACTGTCTTTTCTCAGAAAGACTGAATAGCCACTGCCACTATGAACCTTTCTGGGGTCAAAGCTGCTTTTATTGTTACGGAGAATTGTCTCAATAGTGTCCCATGGTACACCGTATGATGCCAGGATGGATGATATTACCTGATTATTCTGAACATGGCCTGTGACAACATTATACGAGTCAACAGGTATTCCGTGATACAATGTGCCTCCCTGGTTGTTCTTTGGTGTCTCGTCAAGGGCAATGACTGATTTTGACTGGTGGTATGGATTGTCTCTCGAGCACCCTGCCAGCATGATGATAAAAACGAACAGTGTGATCAGGATATTGAGTTTTCTCTGAGTAAAGGTCATGGTCAGTCTTTTTGAACAGGAATAACAATATTTACTATTCTGTCAGGAACAACGATTACTTTAGGTGATGCATCTCCAATCCATTTTTTTGCCCTTTCATCTTCAAGGACGATTCTTACTACCTCTTCTTTAGGCAGACCAACAGGGAGTAATAGTTCAAAACGTTTCTTGCCATTGACAGAGACAGGGCATTCGAAGGTGTCTGACCTGAGATATTCTTCTTCTGCCAACGGCCATGGTTCGTATGCCAGGGTCTTATCGTTTCCCAGCGACATCCAAAGCTCTTCTCCAAGGTGGGGAGCAAATGGGGAGAGTATTTTCACGAATTTCAAAGCTGTGTCTCGTGTTATCTTTCCCTTTTTTGTTGCTGTATTGAGGAAAATCATCATTGCAGAGATGGCAGTATTGAATCTCAGGTTCTCAATGTCTTCAGTAACCTTTTTTATTGTCTGATGTAATGATCTGAGAACATCGCCATCTTCTTCTCCTTCAATTATATTGTCAGGCTCAGCAATCAGGCGGTATGATCTGGAGAGGAAGTTCAGGACGCCTCTTACTCCTTTGTCATCCCATGGTTTTACTGCTTCAAGCGGGCCCATGAACATCTCGTAGAGTCGCAGTGAATCAGCTCCATATTTGGATATGACATCGTCAGGGTTAATGACATTCTTCAGACTCTTGGACATTTTGGCAACTATCTGCTTCAGCTCTTCCCCTGTTTCGGAATGATAGTATTTTCCATCTCTCTCTGATACCATATCTGATGGTACTTTGGCTCCGGTAGTTGTCTCATATGCAAAAGCCAGTATCATACCCTGGTTAAAGAGTTTGAAGAATGGTTCGTCGGTTGAGACCACTCCTATGTCAAATAATACTTTATGCCAGAAGCGGCTGTAAAGAAGATGCAGGACAGCATGTTCAGCGCCTCCCACATAGAGGTCAACGGGCATCCAGTATTTTTCTTTAACCTTTTCGAACGGGGCACTGTCGTTTCTGGGGTCGATATACCTCAGGTAATACCAGCACGAGCCAGCCCATTGCGGCATGGTGTTTGTCTCTCTGCGACCTTTTCTGCCGTCAGGACCTGTGACAGTGAGCCACTCTGTTGCATTTGACAATGGTGATTCACCATTGTCACCTGGTTGGTATACATCGAGATCAGGGAGATTAAGTGGCAGCTGCTCATCGCTGAGAATATTTATTTCGCCATCTTCCCAATGTATTACAGGAAACGGTTCTCCCCAATAGCGCTGACGGCTGAAGAGCCAGTCGCGGAGCTTATAGTTTACCTTGGCTGTACCTATACCTTTTTCTTCCAGCCATTTTGTTATGGTTGCTATACCTTTTTCCTTATTAAGGCCATCGAGGGACAACCCTTCGTCAGGGTTGGAGGAGTTAATGTAAGCTCCATCATCAGCCCAACATTCATTACCCTCAAGGATTTTGTTTTTTTGTTCCTGATCATCAACATCGGGAGAGAGGATACATATAATCTTAAGGCCGAATTTTTTTGCAAAATCGAAGTCGCGCTCATCATGGGCTGGTACGGCCATGATAGCTCCTGTCCCATATCCGGTAAGCACATAGTCTGCTACCCAGACAGGTATCTTTGTCCCGTTAACCGGGTTAATGGCAAAGCTGCCGGTAAAGACGCCTGTTTTATCTTTAGCAAGGTCAGTGCGGTCGAGATCAGACTTAAGTGCAGCAGCTCTCAGATAGGCTTCAACACTATCTTTTTTATCGGAGGAGGTGATTTTACTTACAAGTGGGTGCTCAGGTGCAAGTACCATATAGGTGGCTCCAAAGAGTGTGTCGGGCCTGGTAGTGTAGACCCTGATCTTTTCTTCCATCCCTTCAATTTTGAAATCAACCTCAGCGCCTGTCGATCGTCCGATCCAGTTGCGCTGCATCTCTTTTATGCCTTCAGGCCAGTCAAGATCCTCAAGGCCTGTAAGAAGTCTCTCAGCATAAAGAGGAATGCGGAGCATCCATTGTTTAAGATTTTTCCTTACTACCTGATGACCACATTTTTCATGTGACCCATCGTTAAGTACCTCCTCGTTGGCGCATACTATCCGGCACGATGGACAATACCATATCTGGGCATTGTCATAATAAGCAAGACGATGAGAGTCAATGAATTCATTTATTGATTGTTTGCCTTTGGCACGAATCTCTTCGGGAACTTCTAATTCGCTGATATCTCTTCCTTTACCTGTTTCAGAATCAAACCAGGTATTGAAAAGCCGGATGAAGATCCATTGTGTCCATTTGAAATAACCCGGATCAGTGGTATTTATCTCCCGGTCCCAGTCGTAGCTCAGTCCAAGCTCTTTTATCTGGCGCCTGAAATTATCACAGTTCTTCCTGGTGGTCTCTGCAGGGTGAGTTCCTGTCTGTATTGCATACTGTTCAGCCGGCAGACCGAATGCATCCCAGCCCATCGGGTGGAGCACATTAAAACCATTCATCCTCTTGTAACGGGATATAATATCTGTGGCAGTATATCCTTCCGGGTGACCTACATGTAAGCCGGCACCTGAAGGATAAGGAAACATATCAAGTATATAATACTTTTTTGGATTTGAAAAATCATCCGCAGTTTTAAAGGTCTTATTTTCTTCCCAGTATTTCTGCCATCTCTTCTCTATTTCACTGAAAATGTACTCTTTCATTGCTAATAACTTAATATATTGCCTTACGGGTTGCGAAAATAGGAAATCTTTGCCAAAGAGTTTCAATACATTTCAACAAGAGGCTCTTTTTAACAAAGATTTATGAACATAATCTATGATTATGAGATATTTTGGCACTCAGCTTTGAAAAATGGGTTTTAGCAGTTATTTTTGCACCCATACCGGCCCCGTACCCGCCTGACCGATGTCAGTCGGGCAGGGTTCAGTTGAATAAGGAAGAATGTATTTTGTTTATGTAATAGAGAGTATTAATTTTAAGAAGAGATATGTAGGTTTTAGCAGTGATCTTGAGAACAGGTTGAGGGAACATAATAATGGGGAGACAAGATCGAACAAGGCCTATAGACCTTTCAGGATCATATATTTTGAGGAAATAGAAGAAAAGGGAGAAGCAATAAAGCGCGAACGATACTTGAAGAGTTGCGCAGGAAGAAGATATATTTTAAAAATCCGGCCCCGTAGTTCAGTTGAATAGAACGTCAGATTCCGGTTCTGAAAGTCGTGGGTTTGAGTCCCTCCGGGGTCACTTTCAAAGAGGCTGTCACAAAAAAGAGACAGCCTCTTATGTTTTTCAATAAGAGCATTCAGTTAGCCGTTATACTGGCGTTAAGAAATAGTCCCTGCCATTTTTATAGTATCAGATGGTTATTGAAAGACTCTGATTTTTATATATTTTTTGGGATGTATTCAATGTCATAGAAAAAATTCAATAAAGAAGTTTTATGAAATGAATATCCTTTTTCCTTTTTGCCACCCTTTTGATTCTCCATCTCTCATGCAAGGATGACGAAAGAGAGAAGGACGAATCCTCAAAGGATGGCCTGCTCTGAAAGACTCTTTTTGACGAACGTCAGAAAATTGAATGCATACAGTTTGCCTGATCTTTTAATGGTAAAATCACATCTGATATATTTGTCCTTATTTTTTTAATGCAAGTTTTAAACAGAATAGCATCAGAGCAGAACTCAGGTTTCAGGTCTGTATTCCAAGCACACCTTTGTTTAGTTCCTGTCCTGAAAATTCCTGTTTAAACTGAAAAAATGTCTGATAATGATTAAGCCATTAACCTCTCTTCGATTTTTCTTTGCTTTGATGGTATTTGCAAGTCATTTCTGCTTTTTCCAGAGTACTGATCCCTTATTTAACAGCGCTTTCAAAGGGATTTTTTCTGAAGGTCATCTGGGGGTCAGTTTCTTTTTCATATTGAGCGGGTTTATTCTGTCGTTGAATTATAAAAACAGATTAATCTCAGGGGAAGTTTCTGAAAAGGAGTTTTGGGTGGCAAGAGTAGCCCGGATATATCCACTGCATTTTTTTACTTTGATACTTTCTTTACCCTTGTTCTACAGTGATTTCTTTCAGCATGCTGCCAGCTCTGCTGCAAAGTTTGTGGCAAATATGTTGTTGTTACAGAGTTTTATTCCTGTCAGGGATGTGTATTTCTCGTTTAATATCCCTTCATGGAGTATTTCCAATGAGATGTTTTTTTACCTTCTCTTCCCTCTTATTATAGGGATATACAACAGGTATAGGAATGCTGCAAGGATAAGTACATTTTTATTGCTTCTGATACCGGTTGGGATATTAATCTGCCCTCATAATTATGAACACAGGTTTTTCTATGTAAATCCTTTTTACCGGTTATCTGATTTTGTTATCGGAATACTTCTCTTTAATGTATATGAAGGTGAAAAACTAAAGTCTCTGTTCCGGACAAAGCGATTGGCCACTATGGCAGAAATACTGGCGGTGATGGTCTTTATTGCTTTTTTTGCGTTTCATAGTGCGATTCCTGTCGGATACCGGTATTCTTGCTATTACTGGATACCTATGATAGCTATAGTTTTTACTTTCTCATTCCAGGCAGGATACCTGTCAGATTTTATATCAAAGCAGCTCTTTGTGTTCCTCGGAGAAATCAGCTACAGTTTCTACCTGCTTCACTTTCTTGCCATCAAATACATTATCGCTATCAACTCTAAGTTTTCACTGGTGAGCAATGTATACCTTTTGATTGGAATAGTGCTTGCCTGTACCCTTGTTGGAAGTTATTTGTCATACAGGTACATAGAATTACCTTTTAACAGACTGGTAAAGTTAAAGTACAAAGAAGTATTTGTAAAAGCTAAGTAGCAACTCCCGTTAGGCTTATCTTTTCTTCTTTTTAGGGCCAGGGAAAAAAGTATAGCCCAGAAGTGTAGTAAACTGATCTCCTATTTTAAACTCAAGGTCAAGACTGCCGCCTCCGATGAACCAGCTCACACCTGCCAGAGCAGAAGCATACGGTGAACTGTTTGTTATATCGCCATTAATATAAACCCTGTTTCCAACATCAATGCCCACATTCGGGCTAAGTCTGATTTTTCTCAATGGGAAATAATACTTACTCATTAATCCGTAATTGATATTGAAGTTCAAGGCGGTTGAGTCTATTCCTGATGCTCCCATTGAAAGGGTCCATGCAAAGTCCCATTTATCACGCAGGAGGTAGAATCCCACCCGTGAATTAAGGGCTGCAAGAATCTGATGGTCAGAAGAGTATTGTCCCTGGCCACCTATGTAGATAAACCATGGATGTAAGGCAGTCTTAGAGATTGAATAACCATTATTCCGGGCCATATTATCCGAATCAGCATTCCATTTATCGAGCCTGGTTGCTCCGCCGGTATTACTATCCCATGACCATAATTCACTTTCAGAATCATATATTATTATTACAAAAGATTCTTCCCATGATTTTACAAGTTCATCAAGAACATCTTTCCTCGATTCGCCGGAGAGGTTTTTATATTGGTCTGTTGCAGATAACAGGAGATGGCCGCTTTCATTCTGGCTGGCGCTCATAAAATAGGAGGTAAACCTGGGTAAGATATCTGTCTGAAAGATTGATAAATTATCAGATTGATATTGTGATGCCGCCTGTTGTATTCCAATCAGCATAGTGGCAACTATAAGGCAGATTCTTTTCATTTTGATGAATTTTGTATTCGGCGAGGTAGTTCTATCAGCCGGTGAGGAAAACTTATATCCTGATATTTCTATTGGATTATTCATAACGCCATGGCTTTTTATTTTCTTCTCCCGAAATAAACACTACGGCCTACTGATATGCCGAGTGTGGATGTATAACCTTTGGTGATAGCTGTCCTCCCATCGAGGAAGATATCCCAGCTGGCAGTGTGGGTTTTGTTCATAATACTTGGGCCCATGGATACTTTATAGTATAACACTGAGGTTCCACTGGTCAGACTTGCAGAAAGACCCATTCCCAGTACCATAATCTTCCCTCTCTGGTAGGCAGACACACCGAATGTAGCAGTGGAAGTTCCGCTGAATCCCGTAAATCCTGCATCAAGGGTTGCATATGACGATTTACTCATAAACAACCCAAACCTCCCATTCATGCTTGAATAAGAGGATGATAACTGGCCTCCGGCATACAGGAGCATATGAGGGGTGCTATAATTTTCTGACGCAGCTTTTTTAGAGTTGCTTGCCGCTGATTTGGCTTCAAGGTTCAATAGCCTCTGTTCCAGAACATTTCGTGTCTGCTCCTCTTCAGGTGTTTCACCCAGTACCTTCAATGCCTGTTTGAGTTCTTCCTGCGATCTCTCAGTCATACCTGCCTTTTCGAGTGCTATGCTGTATCCGACATAGGGGATGTATTCTTCAGGATAGGCAATGGTTATCTTCTCAAACAGGGCCATAGACTCAAGAAAGTAATTTTTCGCTGTCAGTCTGTTAGCCCTTTTTACTTCATCTCTCAGATATTGCATGTCCGTTAGCTCCTTACCAGTGTTTCTCTGACGATATTTATCATTCAGATAGGTTGCTTTGGCAGATAACCATCGGGGAGGAGAACTCTTTGAAGCTGAGTTGCCTATGGCAGATGCAAGATCATTATATCCCATAAGAACAAAAACCTCTGAAGCAAAATAATCAGCCTCCTGGTCTT
>QKCK01000135.1 GCA_003245695.1 Bacteroidota bacterium
TTTATAACGGGATTGAATAGCCAATAAAATGAACACTGTTTGCCTCCGGGCTTTACGATTACTTTTGATAGTCTTCGTCATGATATGGTTTATGGCAGGTCATAATTATGCCCGATGCTGTTCAATTCATATAATTCCGCTTGATATTGCTGCTGATACTATTGAACTAAAGGAATTGTTGGGCGATATGTATGCATCACTTGAAGCAAAAGATCTGACGAAGGCAGGTGAACTGGAGACGAAAATCAATACTTTGCTTGAGTCAGGTAACGTAACTGACAAAAAAATACTTTCAGAAAGCAATTATCTTCTGGGGACATATTATCTGTTTCTTTCATCTGATAATCAGAAAGCATTGGGATATCTTGAGAAATCAGAACGATATAGTGAAGAGGCAGATATCCATGATTCCCGTTATGCAAAATGTCTAAACAATCTTAGTATTATATGGTATAGTATAGGAAATTATTCAAAGGCTCTGAGATATGGTGAAAGGTCACTTGAGGTTAAGCGAATACTGGCTGTAAAGGATTCTTTGATACTTTTCTCAAATTACCTGAACCTGGCAAGCATTAATCTTCAGTTATATAATTTCACTACTGCAAAAAAGTATGCTGAGTCTGGGCTCAAACTGGCTGAATCATACCCTGGTCAAATTTCCAGAAATAACATTGCAAGCCTTTACCTAGATATTGCCATCGGACTCTACAGACAGGATGAAAGTGCCAAGGCATTGTTGTACGCCAAGCAGGCAATGAATCACTTCGATCCGGATGCTGTTGCCGGAACTTCTTCATGGTCACAGGTTATTACTTCTATTACTCTTATACTCGAAGAGCTGAATATGCCTGAACAGGCAGAAGAGTATTATCGTTTAGGCCTCAGGTATACAAACAGAAATAATATTAGAGTTAATTATTATCTTGCACGTAACTATGCTGATTATCTGATTGATGCCGGAAAATTGAAAGAGGCTGAGGGTGTTTTGATCAGATATCTGGAAATGATAAAATCAGTTACTGGTATTAATTCACAGGAATACTCTGTTACAAATGCCCTTTATTCATCACTTCTGTATATGATGGATAAAAAGGAAAGTGAAATAGACAGAAACTTTGATAATTCATTTCAATATCTCAATTCTCACCCCTGGGATAATAACACAAAGAGATACGTTTATGAAGAGTATGTAAAAACACTATATCTGGCAGGAAAATACAATGATGCAATTAGTGCAATTGACAATGTCACCGGAGATCAATCAGCCTATAATGATCAGACCGATAGTCTTCTTAATGCCGACCGGAATCTAAGCTATATGATTGACCTTCTTGCTATAAAGTATAAGTCGCTGGATGCTCTTATTGACTTGAACGGAGATGATGAACTTATTTTTCAGGCTATAGAAACGGGTAGGCTGCTGACCTCAATATTTGATAATAACAGGCTGATAATGAGCGAGGATGAAAGCAGGGCCAATCTGAGCCTTTCATCAAGAACTTTTTATACCGGTCTGATAAAAAACTATTATACATTATATGCCCATACAAGAGACAATAAATATCTTGAAAAGGCATTTGAGATGTCAGAGAAGAGTAAAGCTTCAGGTTTTCTGGCGGCTACAAGGCAGGTAAATGCGAAAAGGTTTTCAATTCCTCCGGCAATGGCTGATATTGATACTGATCTGAGAAAAAAAATCGGACTATATCGTGAGTTTATTTCCAAAGAAGAGGCCGTTGAAATACCTGACAGGAATAAAATCGCCATATGGGAAGATGAAATATTCAGGTTTATGCGTTCACGGGATTCTCTTATTGATGTTTTTGAATCTGAGTATCCTGACTATTACAGATTAAGATATAATCAAAAGACTGCAACAGCAGATGACTTTCTAAAAGAGAATACCCGAAAGGATAATCTCCTGAGTTATGTAATGACGGAGAATAAGCTGTTTCTGTTTATTATAAACCGGAGATATAAAGAGGTGATTGTTAAGGATATTGACCCTTCGTTCATATCGCAACTTGAGCGTTTCAGGACTATAGTCTCAACCTATCCCGATGTGGATAATGCCAGAGAGAAATGCCAGGAGTACATGACACTTGCGTATGAGCTATACAAATTTCTGGTTGAACCGGTTGAGCCGTATCTGGTTGGAAATAAGCTGACAGTTTCTCCTGATAATATACTGTCATATATTCCTGTTGAGGCACTGATTACAGAGCCTTATTTCAGTAATGATGTGTTATATCGTGATGCGCCTTATTTAATAAAGAAATACAGGGTCTCATATATATATTCAGCTACCTTGTCATCTGAAACGAAAGATTTTAATCTGTTAATACGAAACAGGGCATTGGCTTTTGCCCCTTCATATAATGACCGTGAGATATCAGATTCAATATTGACTCAGTATCCTGAGATACGGGGCAGGATTTCGAGTCTCCCTTACTCCCGTGATGAAGCCTCTGCTGTTGTGTCTATGTGTGGGGGAACAGCTTATCTTAACGACTCAGCTAATGAGGCATTATTTAAGAGAGAGGTATCGAAATATAGTATCATTCATCTTGCCATGCATACCCTGGTGAATGACCAGGATCCTTTATATTCAAAAATGATTTTCTCTCACTCGCTTCAAACCGATGAGGATGATATGCTAAATACCTATGAGGTTTACAACACGCCGCTGAATGCCAGAATGGTTGTTCTTAGTTCATGTAATACAGGATCGGGAAAACTTACCAGTGGCGAGGGTATTCAAAGTCTTGCACGTGGTTTTATTTTTTCCGGCGGACATTCGGTTGTGATGTCAATGTGGGCAGTAGAAGATTATGCCGGATCTGAAGTTATTAAGCTTTTTTATAGTCAGATACTGAAAGGAGAAGCAAAGAGCCAGGCACTTCGAAAGGCTCGTCTGATGTTCCTCGAAAATGCTGATCAGAAGCGTTCACATCCCTATTTTTGGTCAACTCTTGTAGTTTATGGCGATGACTCTCCATTATATTATAATAACCTGAAGTATGTAGGGTTGATTGCCTCATTGTTAGTTGCAATGGCTCTTTTATTCTTTATTTTCTACAGACTCCCAAGGTCATGATACTCATTGTCACTCTTGATAATCTCCATCAGGGCTTCCTTGCAGAGATATTTTTTCCTTCTTGCATATGACTCGTTCTTAAGCCCCATGCGGCGGGCTATCTCTTCAAAAGTGTTGCCCTGCATAAAAAGATTGATTATCATCTGGCAGTCTTCCTTTAACAATATAAATGACCTGCTTACAATACGCTCCAGTAATGCCTGATTGCTGTCTGTCTGATCACCCTCATCAGAAATGTCAATATCAAGGCCTGTAGTCTTGGATTTTTCCCTTAACTGTGCATTCCATACATTACGTGCAATGCCAAAAAAGTATCCTTTCAGATCAGATGTCAGTTTGAAACTCTCTTCCCTTATATGTTTATATAGTATTACTATTGATTCCTGTAATACATCATATATATCCTCCTCTGTACCGGAATTCTTTTTAATATGATCTCTAACCATTTCAAAATAAGAG
>QKCK01000059.1 GCA_003245695.1 Bacteroidota bacterium
AGTAATAAAACCTGGTGGAAAGAGTTCAATTAAGGCCGTTTTTGACTCACAGCATTATAAAGGGAATATTTATAAAACAATATTTGTCTATACAAATGATCCCAAGAACTCAGAGGTGTTACTGACTATTAAGGGAATGGTAATAGCTGAAGATTCACAGGGGAACTAAAGGAGCAAACTGATTCAGGGATGAATAAGCCAAAAGAGTCTTCAGGAGCCCTGTCGGTTCAGAGAGGTGTGTCACAACCTCCGAGTGTTAATCCGGAGGTACTGAGGATTCTTAAACGGAATAAGCGCCGGACATATACTGCTGATCAGTATGCAGAGGGCATTTTCAGAGGAGACAGGTCGATTCTCAGCCAGGCCATCACACTTGTAGAAAGTTCTCTGCCGGAACATTATGAGCTGGCACAGGAGGTTATTGAGAGGTGCCTGCCGGCAAGTTCACGTTCAGTGCGGGTAGGAATCACCGGGGTTCCGGGTGCAGGCAAAAGCACCTTCATTGATACCTTTGGCACTATGCTTACCCATTTCTATGGCAGGAAACTGGCTGTTTTGGCAATAGACCCCAGCAGCCAGCAAAGCCACGGGAGCATTATGGGTGACAAGACACGGATGGAAAGACTCAGCATAAACCCTGATGCATTCATTCGTCCATCACCATCAGCAGGCACTCTGGGCGGCGTGGCCCGTAAGACACGTGAGACTCTTATACTATGTGAAGCAGCCGGTTTTGACACTATATTAATCGAAACAGTGGGAGTAGGCCAGTCAGAGACAGCAGCACATTCAATGGTCGACTTTTTCCTTGTTTTGATGATAGCTGGTGCGGGAGATGAGCTTCAGGGTATTAAACGCGGAATAATGGAGATGGCTGATACAATTGCCATAACCAAGTCTGACGGGAATAATATCCAAAAGACCAACCTGGCAAAGACAGAATATCAGAACGCCCTTCATCTTTTCCCTCCACCACCATCAGGCTGGACCCCAAAGGTACTTACCTGCTCATCAAAAGAGGAGAGAGGTATACTTGATATATGGATGACAATATGCGACTATGTAAACCTTTCCAAATCAAATGGGTATTTCTGGGAAAGAAGGAGAGAACAGGCGGTGACAAGAATGCATGAGACTATTGCCGACTGCCTTAAATACTCTTTTTATTCTGATCCTGGAATATCTGCCTTGCTGCCTGCCCTGGAAACAAAACTGAGGGAGGGTGAAATGACATCTTATAAGGCAGCCGCTGCTTTACTCGAGAATTATCTGAACAGAGAATTATAAAATTCCTACATTTGCCAAATGTAAACCCTAAAACAAACTAGAGCAAGATGAAAAAATTATTATTCTTATTAATGATCGTTGCATTGGTTGCCTCATGCAGCAGTGAAAAAAAGTATGTGCTGACAGGTAATGTTAGTGCAAAGGATTCCACTCAGGTATTTCTTCAAAAAAGAGCAGCCGGTGCTATGATTTCCCTCGACTCAGCTTATATCATCAATGGCAAGTTTAAAATGACAGGTGTTATTGACTATCCTCAGATAGTTACACTGGGACAAAAAGGTGTTAGAGGCGGAAAGTCATTTTTTATTGAGAATTCTGATATAATGATTAATGGTAATATCGACTCACTTTATGCCGCATCTGTTACCGGATCATCAACACAGGCTGAATATGAGGCATATCTTGCTCAGTTTGACGATTTTAACAAGCAGATGGAAGAAACATTCGGTAAATTCAAGGATGCATTTGAGGCTGGAAACCAGGCCGAGGCAGATTCACTTGAAAATCAAATGAATGAGATAGATAGTAAAATGGTCGATATTAAGAAAGAGTATGTTGCATCTCATCCTTCCTCTTTCATTTCTCCAATTATTGTCAATGAAGTATCTTACTACATGGAAGCACCCGAGATGGAAAATCTTCTCAGCACGCTTGACAGCTCACTTAATAATGTAGCCATTGTAGTAAACCTACAGGAAAAACTGGGCAGAATGAAGGCAGTGATGATAGGTGAGAAAGCGCCTGACTTCACCCAGAACGATGTTGACGGTAACCCGGTGGCACTCTACTCAAGGATAGGAGGCGATACAAAACTCCTCCTCGTTGATTTCTGGGCATCATGGTGTGGCCCATGCCGCCAGGAAAATCCTAATGTTGTGGGTGTTTATGCAGCTTTTCATAAAAAAGGATTTGATGTATTCGGCGTTTCACTTGATTCAAACGGAGATAAGTGGAAACAGGCAATAGCAGATGATAAACTCACCTGGACTCATGTCTCTGACCTGCAGTACTGGAAATCAGCTCCGGCACAGCTATACGCAGTTAATGCCATACCTTCAAATTTTCTTCTTGATGAGAATGGCGTTATCATAGCCCATAATCTTCGCGGGAAAGATCTTTATAATAAAGTATCAGAATTACTTGGTACAAAGTAACCTGACTCATAAGAATAGAAAATGAGGCTGTTTCGTAAGAAACAGCCTTTATTTTTTCTCTGAGAAAGGCTTGATGCAGGCCCATGATTCAAGTGTGAAGCCCGTTACACTTTCTGACGAGATCAGCTGGTCAGGTGTCTGTTTAAAATCCAGAATGGCAACAATAGGGTATTTGTTCCTTTTCAGAGTTATATCTGTGGTCTTTGGCTTTAATAGCTTGTAGACAAAATTAGTTGAGTCGCCGGCTTGAAATATCCTTCCAAGATAATAGATTTCATCCTTACCCAGGAATAGCTTCTTCTCTATATATCCGGTGAAGTAAGTTTCAGACTCCCTGTTTTTATCAGATAATGGGAACAGAAGAAAATATTCCTCATAGAAAGCATTAACGTATACCTCATTAAATGTCTCACCCTTTATCTGAATCTTTATCAGGGGAAGGGCATCATACCTGATTTTGAATGGCAACTCCAGCCTAACCTTGTTCCATCTGCCCGGTATCAGTTTGAACCTGCTGAGTCTGACAACTGCAATGACAACAATAAAACCGGTGGTGAGGAGAGAGGCAATCGTCCCCCTGGCTGCTGTAACAGCATTATTTACAGCTGAAACCAATATTATCTGAGCAATAAAAACAAAAAGGTAATAAAGAAGCATTTTACGGGCAACAGCCCTGGAGTCAATTACCTTTTTATATGAGAAGAAGTTTGAATTGTTAAGAGCATTGTTTAGTATGGTGGCAAATATTGAAATCGTAAAAAAGAAATACAGTATGGTAATGAATATACCCAGGTGACCCACACCTTCATATAACAGCCAGAAGTCATAGAAGCCATGTGCAAGGGCTGCTGCTGTGAAATAAATAAAAAGATAGTATATAGGGCGCCTGTGAGTTTTGTATTTGAAAGTAATGAAGCCCCAGGCTATCAGTGAGGTGTTGAATATGTGCCCCAGGGTTGCCAGAATGGAGCGGGCAATAATAAGGTCGGGCCCATGTTTTGTGAAGTACATTACATTCTCAACAGCTGAGAAGCCAAGAGCAGAGACGGCAAAGTATACGAAATAATCTACAGGTTCATTTATCTGTCTCCTGAAGATTGCGTACATGATGATGAAGGGAACCATTTTTGCAAATTCCTCCGGAATCCCTATCCTGATGAAACAGAAGAGAAAATCATTGATAAAAGTTCCCTTTAATGAGAGATTAGTAAGTGCAATAACAGGGTCGAGGGCAAAGACTATGATGACTGAGAGAGAGCCAAGGATAAAGGTAATAAGAAAATATGCCAATGACTCTCTCTCATAGATATCAATCATGCGGAAGTAATCTATCCAGATCCAGGCAATAAACAAGGCGGTAAGGCATGAGGCTAAGAACATAAAACGCAATGGTTTAATGATGAAAGCCTCAAAAATATGTAAAAGCTTTTAAAGGGGCAAGACAAGGCTGAATTCAGATGAGATAAGATCAACAGAGTTGCCTCCTATAAGCAGATCATATCTGCCGGGTTCGCATCCGTATGACATGTCTCCACGATAGAATTTCAGATCTTCAGCCGTAAGTTTAAATACTATTTCTTTCTCTTCCCCGGGTTCAATCTCTGTCTTTACGAAACCTTTTAATAGTTTTAACGGTGGTGTCACAGAAGCCACCCGATCATGTATATATAGCTGAACCACCTCTTCTCCCTTGCGTTTCCCTGTGTTTTTAACGGTTACTCTCACAATAAGAGTGTCATTTGCATCAATCTCATTCCGGTTTAGAGTAAGGTTGCTATAGCTGAATGTTGTATAGCTTAAGCCATAGCCAAAAGCATATAAGGGGTCATTCGATTCGTCGAGGTATTTAGAGGTGTATTTATTGTCAGGGTCAGATGGTCGTCCAGTGTTTTTTTCTGAGTAGAATATAGGTATCTGACCGACAGATCTGGGAAAAGTAACAGGCAGTTTTCCTGATGGGTTGTAGTCGCCGAAGAGCACGTCAGCAACAGCATTGCCGGCTTCTGTTCCCGGGTACCATGCTTCAATAATGGCCGGGAAGTAATCATTCAGACGTGTGATGGTTAGCGGACGTCCGTTCATAAGCACAACCACCACTGGCTTTCCGGTTTTAAGAACCTCTTCAGCCATATATTGCTGAATGCCCGGCAGATCAAGTGAGGCTCTTGAAGCTGCTTCTCCAGTCATGTTGGCAGCCTCACCAAGAACAAGAATTGTAAGGTCAGTATTTCTCGATGCAGCTACTGCCTCTTTTATTTTACTCTGGTCAGTGTCGTCTATATTACAGCCTTTAGCGTATATAATCCTCGCTGAAGGACATTTGGCTCTTATGCCTTCAACAACGGTGACGGCCTTGTTAAAATCACCTGCTGCTGACCAGCTGCCAATCATATCTCTTTTTGAGTCAGCAAGAGGGCCAATTACTGCTATTGATTTTATCATTTTGTCAAGCGGGAGCACAGAGCCCTGGTTCTTAAGAAGTACCATTGACCTGGCCGCAATATCGCGTGCTGCTGCCCGGTTCTCATCACTCAGTAATTCCTTCTCTTCTCTCTCCCTGGAACAATACCTGAATGGATCATCAAAAAGCCCCAGCATATACTTCACTTTCAGTATTCTCTTTACGGCCTCGTCTATTGTCTTCTCGTCTACCTTTTTCTTTTGAACGAGTATTTCCAGGTAATCACTGAAGGCAGCTGATTGCATATCCATATCCAGGCCTGCATTAACAGAGAAGGCAGCAGCAGCTGCTGTATCTGGAACTGTGCCATGTTGTATCAGTTCAGTAACAGATGTGTAATCTGATACCACAAATCCTGAGAAGTGCCATTCATCACGCAGGATGTCAGTAAGAATGTATCTGTTCATCGTGGCAGGTATGCCATTAATATCATTGAAAGATGACATAACTGTTACAGCCCCTTCGTCAATGGCGGCTTTGTAAGGTACCAGATAGCACTCTCTAAGCACTCTCTCAGACATGTCAACGCTGTTGTAATCTCTGCCAGCCAGTGCTGCTCCATATGCAGCAAAATGCTTCACACATGCCGCTATGGTGTTTGTACTGCTAAGATCGTCACCCTGAAAACCTCTCACTCTGGCTCTTGCCACAGCTGAGCCAAGGAAAGGATCTTCGCCTGCACCTTCAGAGATACGGCCCCAGCGTGGATCACGGGCTATATCGCACATCGGGGCAAACGTCCAGTTAAGCCCCTGGGCAGAGGCTTCCGAGGCAGCTATGCGGGCCGACCTCTCTATCGCCTCCATATCCCAGCTTGCAGCTTCCCCTAACGAAACAGGGAAGATGGTCTGATGCCCGTGGATCACATCATACCCAAATAATAGTGGAATCTTTAGCCGGCTGTTGTTTACCGCCATCTCCTGAAGCCTTCTTGTGTAGTCTGCCCCATATGCATTAAAGATGGCTCCTACCTTACCCTGTTTGATCTCTTCTTCATATTCCCTTTTTATGAAAGGACCTGTCTGATCCATCTCACTGGTGAAAAGTGAAAGCTGTCCTATCTTTTCTTCCAGCGTCATCAGTGCTAAAATTGAATCAGTTTTATTGTCAAAATCTGAGCAGGTTCCATTAACAACATTTTTACATGAGATAACTATCAATAATGATAATACCAGGAGATATAGACTGATGGTTTTCATAATTCAAACAAATTTGATAATCAGAAAAGGATTCAATAAGTAAAGCCGAGCTTATCAAGGCCTGCCTGTATTTCGGGTGCAGACATGAGCAGATCCCAGCATAATCCTGTGCGATAATTCTCTATCATTATGATAATGGGCCCCTGATCAATGGCCAGATATGAGTTGCCCCACCATCCTTCAGTAGGATTAAAGGCATCGTAGAAGCCATACTCACCCCATAGTTTATCACCAAGGATATAATAGAAGAATCTGATTGCCTTTAGTGAAGATTCAGGTGTATAAGGAATCGATGATATTGCGGCAGTAGGTGTGATAACTCCAAGGTCATTGGTAGGCGAGTGGGCTGAATATCCATCCTGGTTGTCACTTGCTGTGAGACCCCAGCATGCATCACTGTATCCAATATATCCATAAGGATTAACTATACAGTGATTCCTGTTGATCAGGGTATGGTTCACATTCTGAACCCAATAGTCAGCATACTGATCCTTAAGCTCTGACGGGTTTATTCCCAAAAATGAATAATGGGCAAAGAAAAGTGGACCGCCATAATCATAACCGAGGGGTAATGTAACACCATAAAACTCTTTGCCGTTTGTTATCGCTCCTGACTGAGCCCATCCTTTGGTGTAGACATCTGTGCTGATTGGATAAGTAGTAGAGGTAGCTGCCATAATATAGGTAATCAGGGCTTCATTATAACCTCTGACAGGCATATTCATTATCCACCCCAGGTTTGGAGACCAGTGCCAGTAAAGGACATCCTGCCCGTCACGGGTATACCAACTCCATTCAATCTCAGAGAGTAACTTATTTATTTTGTCAATAAGATTTTTCTCTGCTATGACTCCCGGATTTAAATACTGTCTCGCACACAGCATGCCTGCAGCAAGATAGGATGTCTCTACCAGGTCGCCTCCATTATCATTTGGGCTAAAAGGAAATACTTTGCCAGTAGATCCATTAATCCAGTGAGGCCAGGCTCCATGAAACCTGTCAGCAGACTCAAGAAACGTGACTATAGTACCAAGTCTTACCAGTCCTTCCTGTCGCGATATAAAGCTACGCTCCATTCCGATTACAAGAGCCATAATTCCAAATCCGCTTCCTCCTGAGGTAACAATATCCCCTGATGTGTTTCTCTCCCTTGCCAGGCCACATATTGGATGTCCAAAATCCCAGAAATATTTGAATGTCTGGCGTTCAATGAGCTGAAGAAGTTCATCATCAGTTATCTCCTGAAATTTATAGGTTGAATCAAGTTGAGTGTAGAAACTCTTTTCAAAGCCATTGAAGTTTTCAGATGAAGAGCCTTTGATATCATTTGTTAATACAAGCTTATATTTTTTTATGTCCTCAAGCATTGAGAGAGGATGTATATCAAATGACTTATTGTCGGGTTGAACTGTTATTGTTGCCGGAACATCAACGTTGTCACGTGTTAGTTTTACATTTTGTGAGGTTAAGGATTCAGTGTTTAACTCTGAAGAGAGAAAGGCCCTGATTGTCAGATTAAGGTCAACATCTTTTGAGGTTCCTGTTAAGGCGCATTTTCTCCCGTTAAACCAGATACTGTCAAGTGCTATTGAGCCACTTACAGTTGTGAAAGTGGTGGATGTGCCGCCAAATAAATGCCCTTCAGCGCTTTTAAGGGTGCTGTCTATTATTATTGAGTAGCTGGTGCCATAATCCAGATCATGGGATGGCCAGGCTGATATACTTGTTTCCTCATCAAGGAAATTAAATGACAAAGGTATTTCAATATTATCCTTCAGGAGTCTGATAGATGATTTGGCCAATGAGGTATCAATTTTCCTGTTGAATTCGGCAACAATAGGTTTATTGACAGGGACATCGGTGTTATCACCCGTGATACTGATGTTCACTGCGCCCACTCTTAATGCAGATAGCTGAAGGATGCCTGTAATAACCTCAGGTTCAGGGTTATTGCATGAGTAACCTGAAAAGAAGAGAGAAAGAATTATCAACCGCACCATTATTTTCATAATATCACAAGGATATTCTCCTAAGTTAGTATTAAATCTATTACGCAACACAATCAGATAGTACAGGCGGATAGTGCCACGGCCAGCTCTTTTATGCGCTGGCCGGGGGGGACGGCACTACCGCTGTGCAGTTTTATTTCTCAGCGTTGTACAGTGTAGTTACTTCAGCTGATGTGAGTGCTATATCAAAGATTCTGAAATCATCCATCAGACCCTTGTAGGTATTCTGTGCAGTGGTATAATTAGCCCAGTCAGTTGAAGTACTGGTTTTGCTGCATGCAAATCCTAATGCAAGGTTTTTAACAAGGCCTGTTGCTGACATCTCATTTACCTCTATATCTTTCAATGACCATTCAGTTGTATCATAGTCGATGTCAACCTGCATCAGCATAGCACCATCGAGATAGATAGTCTTTATTGAGGTGCTGGCGTCAAATGTCATAATTAACTGATGCCAGTCGCCATCACATACGAGATCAGAGATGGAACCGGAATAGTCATAGATGGTCTGTCCTCCGACGGAACCATCACCGTTAGGATCTGTCCAGGCAGTGCCATAAAAGTGAGTCATAGGGTCTGGATTAACTTTATGGCATGTAGCCAGTTTCATCCAGCTGATGGCACCGCTGCCAAGCTCCATGAAATAACCACGTTCAACACCCAGGCCGAACATGAACCTTGAACCATCATAATCAGCAGCGTCAACCTTAAACCAGACACTGATTGTCATGCTAGGAGAGATAAGACCATCAGCGTAAGTGATTTCTACAAGGTCACCAGTGCCTGCTGAGGCTGCACCGCCAAACGACAGGGCGCTGCTTTCAAAGCCTTCGCGGTCAGCGGTATATGAGACTTTTTCATAGGCAGTGGTGAAAGAACCTACATATGGATTTGTATTTCCATCAAAGAGCCAGTATGCAACAAGATGTGCAGCCTGAGGAGGTGTTACAATACCTTTACCATAGGTTTTGAAGGTGATAGTGAATTCATCAAACTTACCACCGTCATCTGCGGTGAGAGTGTTCTTGATTGTCAATGTGAAATTTGTACCAGGGTCAAGTGTGGGATGACTAATGGTGACAACATTATTGTTGACATCAGTTGTGATAGTCACTTCTGCAGAAGCTGATAGCTCTATTGAGCTTGCAACTAACGATTCAGTTACCTTCTTGTTGAATGTTATGACAATATCCTCGTCTACGTCAACGTTTTCTGCAGCTGTTGCTCCAGCCAGATCAATTGTTCCCGACATAATGCTTACAACTTCCAGTGGATCAGGATCTTTTTCGCAGCTGGTGAATAGAGGGGTAATAACAAATGCCATCATCCCCAATAATAAAATTGATTTTTTCATAGTTTTAAAGATTTGAGGTTATACAATTATTATTCGAATAATTAATTCAATTCATTGAGTTATTATCTGTTAATGCCAGTTTGGGTTCTGGCTAAGGGTACCTTCAGAGAGGTCAATTTCAATCTGAGGTATAGGGAGCAATTCATGTTTACCTGCCACAAAACCGTATGGGGCAAGGACAGTCTCAGCATTACCTGTTCTTACAAGGTCAAAGAATCGTTCTCCTTCAAGAGCCATCTCAACACGACGTTCGTGCAGGATAATGTCTCTGAGAAGATCTTTATCAGTTTCTTCAATGTCAGGGAGAATAGCTGTGTTACCTTCCCTGGCTCTCTTTCTTACTTCGTTTAGCCGTTTTAGTGCCTCAACAGTTTCTCCTACCTCGTTTCCTGCTTCGGCAGCAATAAGAAGTACCTCAGCATAACGAAGTACCTTCTTGTTGCAATCCCACTCCTCAGTAGTTGTTGTCCCGGGTACCCATACCTTCTGGTTATAGGTCTCTATCTCCAGGATTGTGCTTTTTGTTGCATCTGTCCATGTTGTATCTGGCGTAGAGCCATCACCTTTAATGTAGATGCCGTCAATAGTCTCTTTGAGAAAGATAATGGTGGCATCTTCTCTTGGGTCGTCTGCTTCATAGTCAGCCATAAGGTTCAATGTTGGTCTGTTGAATCCCCATCCTTTGTTTGGCACACCACGTACTCCCTGAGTATTTGCGTACTGATTTCCGCCGCCACTATAACTTTCAATCGCTATAGCACCTATTTCAAAGACTGACTCAATACCAAACTCATGGCCTTTTGCAAATGCATCTGAATATGAGCCCTCAAGGTCGTAAAGCCCTTTGAGAATTACCTCTTCAGCATAATCAAATGCCTTCTGGTATTCATGACGGAACAGATATACCTTTGCCAGAAGTGTCTTGGCTGCGCCCTTTGTTGCTCTGCCCAGATCCGAATCATCATAGTCACTTTTTTCAGGCAATACCCTGATAGCCTCCTCAAGGTCGGGGATGATTATCTCTTCATATGCCTTTTCAGCTGATGAGCGGGGTATCTTTTTTTCGGGATTGATGCTTGTAACTATCTGGACATCTCCAAAGGCTCTTACAAGGTCAAAATAGAATAGGGCTCTCAGGAAACGGGCTTCACCTATTAACCTTTGTTTCAGGTTGTCATCCATCGAGATGTTATCAAGCCCGTTGATAACAATATTTGATCTTCTTATAGATTTATAGAGAGCATCATACCACCGGTAAATGTCTCCGCTGGAAGCATCATAGGTAAAGTTATCAAAGGAGCCTACTGTGCCGGTCTGGTCTGTAGGGTTGCTTCCTTTACGAGAATCATCTGACATTATGTCGAAGATAGGGTATCCGCCACTGTGATAGTTCCACTCTCTTAGTGAAGCATATATGGCATTTGTTGCCATTACGGCATCTTCCTCCGTTGTAAGAAAGACCTCTTCTGTTATTACACCTTGTGGCTCAGGACTAAGAAAACCCTCAAAACACGACGGGAGCATTACTAATGCCAGAATAAACACAATATATATCGCTGATTTCATCTTTGTTTCTCTTTTTATTGCTTTCATAAGTTATTCTGTTTCAGGTCAGAACATTATACTCAGCCCGGCTGTATAGGTTGTCGTTACCGGATAGACGCCCATATCAATTGCAGTCGACATCACATCTGTTCCACCGATCTCTGGTGAGTAACCCGAATAACGCGTAAGAGTGAACAGGTTTGTTGCTTTCAGATAGACCTGAAGATTGTCGAACTTAACACCGGGTATTATCTGTTTTGGCAACCTGTATATCAGTTGCAGGTTCTTTATCCTGGCAAAGGAGCCATCCTCAATAAAATACTCTGATACATTATAGTTAACTCCGCCGGAGGTGACTCTGGGCTCAGTGTTACTTGTGTTCTCTCCTTTCCAGCGATCAAGCACACAGCTCTCGAAGTTATAGAGATCGGGTCTGACAGCTTTTTTGCCATTATATATTTTGTTACCTATCTGGGCATCAATGTCTATAGAGAGTTGGAATGCCTTATAGGAGAATTCGCTTGTAAATCCAAGTATGAACCGGGGTATGGGAGAGCCGATAAAGGTTCTGTCAGCTTCAGTGATATCACCTTCTCCTGTCTCATCCGAGAAGATAAGATCACCGGGGACCTCTCCAGTGATATGCGGCTTCTGAGATACCTCTGTCTCATTCTGAAACACCCCCAGGACCTTGTAACCGAAGAATGAGCCTATTGGCTCCCCTTTTTGAGTTCTGGTGACACTTTGTCCGTTACCCAGACTTCCTGATGTGAGGTATGAGTCTGATTCTGAGTCTTCCCCAAGATTGAGGACCTTGTTAACAATGAAGGAACCGATGAATCCAAGCCTGTAGTTTAGCTCTCCTATATCATTGCTGTAAGAGGCATTCCATTCAATACCCCTGTTTACAACACTTGCTGCATTGGCTGAAATGGTCGAAAAAGGACCGTTGCCATAATAACCTGGTGTTGACACACCAACCAGAATATCATCAGTGCGGCGGTTGAAGAAGTCTATCTCAATCAATACCCTGTCATCAAAGAAACCAATCTCAGCTCCGATATCTGTCTGTGATGTCGACTCCCATCTAAGATCTTCGTTGCTTGTGTTACCCAGGGTTGCTCCCGGGTTTAAGGTTTCGTCACTGCCAAATATGGCATACTGATCATATGTCACCATTGAGTACCTGTCGGTCTGACGTATCTTTTCATTTCCAATCACTCCCCATGAAGCCCTTATCTTAAGCCTGCTTATTGCTTCTGACGACATGAGGAATGGCTCATTAGATACTATCCATCCTATAGCAACTGAGGGAAATGAACCATATCTGTAGTTCCTTCCAAATTTTGATGATCCATCAAGCCTGTAAGTTGCCGTTAACAAATATTTTTCCTTATATGTATAGTTTATCCTGAAGAGATATGACATCATTGTATTTACTGATGCTGAGTTGCCGGTGCCTGAAGGTATTATCTCGCCCAGATCCAGATACCACATCTCGGGCTCACCTCTGATCAGATTCTCTGCCTGTCCATACAACGATTCATTTTTGAACTTCTGGAGTGTAAACCCTCCGAGAAGATCAAGTCTGTTATTTTCCTTCTTGAGATTGTAGTTAAGTGTGTTTTCCAATATCCAGTTATAGTGATTGTATTTGCCGACAGAGAGTTTGTTTTTTGCCTGTTGTTGCGTAGGTGAAACATAATACACCGGAGTGTAGCTCTTGGAGGTAATAAAGCCAAGGTCAGTTCCATAACTACTTCGGAAGAGCAGTCTCTTGGTGAGGTTTATCTCTGTGAAGACATTTCCTACAAACCTGGCTTCACGGGTGAAACCGTTCGTGTATTCGATAGCGGCAAGCGGATTACCACTGCCGCGAACCTCGGCAAAGGTGTCATCTTCATTAAATGGCTCATCTGATGGCCATGCTCTGTACGCTGCGGCTACAACGCCGGGCTCCATCTCTTTTGATGATGGAGTGAATGTGAAGTTGTTTCCCAGCCTGATAAATTTTGCCGGTTTAAGCGAGGTGTTAAGTTTAAAAGAGTACCTTTCATAGTCACTTTTGGGTATTATCCCTTTCTGGTTAAAATAGCCTATCCCCAGGTAATACTGCATCCTTTCTGAACCATCAGAGAGTGAAATGAAATGGCTGCTTACCGGAGCATAGCT
>QKCK01000119.1 GCA_003245695.1 Bacteroidota bacterium
TTTCGAGGTTCTCCCACCAGCTGAATTATGGGACTCCATTCCACCTGTTAAAACAGTCAGATCATGGCGGCGCAGTGTTTACCCCGTAGCAGCAACACTGGCAATTATGGTTACTTTGGGTGCTGCGCTCGATTTCCTGTTCAGAAAGCCTGAAAACAATACCACACTGATGTCGGAAAGTGCTGCTCCGGCAGTGGATCAGCAGAGACTAACAGCTGAAAATATTATATCATCAGAAGCCAGGGTGGTGAGAATGTCTCCTGGTGCCAGAGAGGTGTATGATGAGCCTGCCAGGGAAGGTATAATAGCAGGAGATGCAAATCCTTCTGTCGTTTCATTGGCAGCCAGAACTCATGATGAGGGTATTAAGCGCCAGAAAGTACAGTCACTTGCTTCAGCTTCAGTTTACAGGCAGGGTGCTTCAGGCGTTATGCCTGTTGTCAGTTATGCGGCAGAGAAGCGTGAACTGGTTTCTGCTATCAGACAAAAGAACAATTCCACCAGCCTTATGATCGGTGGCGCGTTTAACCCGTCATACAGTGTTGTATCTGCCGGCGGAGATGCAAAGGTTTCAGACCTTATGACCAATGAGGATCCCAGTGCTTCATACAGCGGAGGCGTTACCCTGGCATTGAACCTTAACAGACGCTTCACCATCCAGACAGGACTTAATCTTACCTCCATGGGGCAGAACATAAGCGGGGTAGAAGTCTATGCCGGCCTGTCACAGTATTATAGTGCGAAAGGACAATATACATACATTATCGAAACAGCAACCGGTAATGTGGTTGCAGATAACGCCGATCTTTATATTAACGACCTGCAGGCAACAAGGGTGGGCTCTTATATCTCTGAGGATTTTTTTGACCCCTCAAAACAAAAGCTGGATTATGTTAATGACGAAATAAGGCAGCGCTTCAAGTATATTGAGGTTCCAATCATTGCCCGTTATAAAATTATTGACAGAAAGATCGATCTTAACTTCTCTGGGGGCTTGGCTTATGGCATCCTGGTGGAGAATTCTGCCTTTGCTGTTGTTGACCAGAAGAGCGTTAAGATAGGCCATACAGAAGGGATAAATGATTTCTCCCTCAGTAGTCAACTGGGGTTGGGCCTGGGATATGACATAAGCAAGAATGTATCAGTGAATATTGAACCGGTATTCCGTTATTATATAACACCTGTAAGTGAGTTCTCTGATGCCGCTCTGAGGCCATATTCATATGGATTGTATTCAGGATTCTTCTTCAGATTCTGACACTCATTTTTTCTCTTATATCTGATACCCTCATTCTATAAAACACTACCTTTGCCTATCCATAAAAGTGACTTGTGTTATGATGATAAAGCTTGGAAGAAGAGGCGTTATAGCTGTATCAGTATTATGTGCCAGTGTTGTTTTTCTTTTGTTTTTAGCTGCCCACAAATCTGAGACAATATCTGCTGATGAGGGTGACAAGAATTTGACTGTTGTCTCATGGTCGGTTCCCGGAGAGGTGACTTTTGCCGGTGAATCAATGCCACTGGATAATTATGATACACGGGAGAGTCTTGACAGGGAGTTAAATGCTACTGCATTCAGACATGCATCAACCCTGCTGACAATAAAACGTGCAGGCCGTTACTTTCCTGAGATTGAGAAGATACTGAAAGAAAACAATATCCCTGATGATTTCAAATATCTTGCATGTGCAGAGAGTGATCTTGCCAATGTCATCTCTCCTGCCGGAGCAACCGGCTTCTGGCAGATAATGCAGGGTACGGGAAAAGAGTATGGTATGACCATAAACTCTGAGATAGATGAGCGTTACAGCCTTGAGAAATCTACACAGTTTGCCTGCGCTTTTTTCCGCAAAGCTTATGAGAAGTATGGCAGCTGGACCATGGCGGCAGCTTCATATAATAACGGCATGAACGGACTCAGTGATCAGGTGGAGATACAAAAAGAGAATAACTATTATGATCTTTTACTTAACGAGGAGACGGCCCGTTATATCTTTCGTATAGTTGCCCTGAAACTGGTGATGACAACGCCTGAAGAATATGGCCTGACTGTTATTGAATCAGACATCTATAAGCCTGTTCCTTACTATGAGGTCAGTGTGGATACCACTGTTAAGAGCTTTGAGAATTTCTCTCGTCACTTCGACACTAATTACAAAATACTTAAATCTCTGAATCCATGGCTGAGAAAGCCATTTCTCACCAACACGACAGGAAAAGAGTATGTCATCAGGGTGCCAGAGAAGGACATAAGGACAAAACTGTATCAATAAGCATTGTTAATGGCTGAGGTCAGGGAAGAGATAAATGTTTACGGCTCACGTGTTCACAACCTGAAGAACATCAGTATTACCATTCCGCGTAACGAGCTTGTTGTTATCACAGGCCTCAGCGGCAGCGGAAAGTCTTCACTGGCTTTTGATACTATTTATGCCGAGGGTCAACGCCGATATATGGAGACCCTCTCAGCATATGCCCGACAGTTTCTTGGAGGGATGGAACGCCCTGATGTAGATCGTATCACAGGGTTGAGTCCTGTCATCTCCATTGAACAGAAGACTACAAACAGAAATCCCCGCTCTACAGTTGGTACCATAACAGAGATATATGATTTTCTCAGGTTGCTTTATGCCAGAGCTGCTGATGCATACTCGTGGGAGAGCGGAGAGAAAATGGTTAAATATACCGATAACCAGATACTTGACCTTATCCAGTCGTCCTATACAGGCCATCGGGTATACATCCTTTCGCCACTGATCAAGGGACGTAAAGGTCACTACAAGGAGCTTTTTGAACAGCTGAGGCGAAAGGGCTTTCTGCATGCACGCATCAACGGAGAGATAAGAGAAATTGCCCAGGGGCTTAAGCTTGACAGGTACAAATCACATTTCATTGAGCTTGTTATTGATAAGTTTGAGGTAGGTGCTGTCACAGAGAAGCGTCTGCATGATGCAGTTCTTCTGGCCCTTGACCAGGGTGATGGTATTATGATGGCTCTTGATGCAGACAGTAACAGTGTCCGATATTTCAGCAGGCACCTGATGTGTCCTGTGACAGGTATCTCATATAATGAACCGGCACCTCATACATTCTCATTTAACTCACCGCAGGGAGCCTGCCCGCATTGCAATGGACTGGGCGAGGTGTCTGAAGTGGATATAAGACGTATGATGCCCGACCTCTCACTGAGTATAAGAGGCGGGGGCATTGAGCCAATAGGGAAGTACAGGAATATATGGATTTTCTGGATGCTTGAAGCTCTTGCGGCAAAGTATAGTTTCAATATAGATACCCCTGTCGGCGAGATACCTGAAGAGGCCCTGAATAAAATTTTCTTTGGTTCGGATGAGGTGCTGAAGCTCTCTAATACTCCTCTCGGGATGACATCAAACTACTTCATGACATTTGAAGGTGTTGTCAACTATGTGGGAAACCAGGAGGCGACAAACGCTATGAGGGGAAATGTTAAATCGAAAGATCAGTATGTTCAGTATATAGTCTGCCCGGAGTGTCAG
>QKCK01000339.1 GCA_003245695.1 Bacteroidota bacterium
GGCAGTGCCTGTGGCCAGAAAATCAATAGGGTTTGAAACTGATGACCCGGGGAATAACTTTGTCAGAAGTGACTTAGCCTTCTCTCCTTCAATATGAGGTATTTCAAGGCCACCATTGCTAAGAGCATCAGTGAGCATCACAGCAGGTCCTCCGGCATGAGTAATGACAGCTATACGTTTGCCTTTCAGAGGCTGAAAGGTAAAAAGAGCTGCCACTGTAGCCAGCTCTGTCCGGCTATGGCATCTGACAATACCCGCTTTTCTGAAAAGAGCTTCAACAGCTACATCTGAAGAAGCCATTGCACCTGTATGAGATGATGCTGCCCTGGAGCCGGCATCTGAACCTCCTGCCTTGATTGCTGCTATCCGGCACCCTTTTGCTATCAGTGAGGCTGAATGCTTTAGCAGCTTTGCCGGATCGGAAATACTCTCAACATATAAAAGCTTTATTCGTGAACTGGTCGCCGGATTGAAAGTAACATCAAGGTGTTCCAGAACCTCTTCTACTCCGGTCTGGGCACTGTTACCTACCGACCATACACTGGAGAAAGAGAGCCCGCTCTGAACTGCCACCTCCATAATAAAGACTGCTGTAGCTCCTGATCCTGAAATAAAATCAATGCCTTTACTATCCAATGAAGGAACAGGCAGAGTGAAGGCTCCATTATAGTTACTATTCAGAAACCCTATGCAATTAGGACCGATAAGCGTTCCTTTTACTTTATCTATTGTGTCAACTATCTCCCTTTCATATATTGCCCCTTCCTTACTCTCCTCTCCGAATCCGGCTGACAGTATTATAAACCCGCCTGTCTGCTTATCCTCGGCAAGTATCCGTACCGCCTCAGGGCAGAAGCGGGCAGCAATGGCCAGTATAGCCATGTCAACACATGGCAGCGATGCTACATCCGGATAAGCCTCTATGCCCTGTACCTTCGATGACTTTGGATTTACAACATATATATCACCTTTAAAACCACTATCAATAAGGTTTTTTAATACTTTGCCTCCGGGTTTGGTTATATCATCTGATCCACCAACCACTACAATGCTCTCTGGCGAAAGAAGTTTTGCATTTATCATATCTGTTTTTATTGGCGTTAATACTGATAGAAAAAAAGAATGCCGGGTGTTACAATCCGGCAGAATACTTCAGGTAGCCAACATTGGCAGCTATATTATATAGATAAATTTCCGATATATACACTTTTGAACCCATTCCGGTTATTATATGCCAACGCCGAAAGGTAAAAAGATTTCCTATTAAAACAAATGATTTTGAATTAAGCATGGCTACAGCACTATTTGCACAAAACGAAAACAGTGCACCTGTATATGCTAATCTGCCTTGATAGACAGTATTCAATAACATGAGTTTAGCTCATAGTAAACTGAGAGATTATTCACCGATAATCTTAATAAGTCTCCCGGCATTCACTCTATCTGTCAGCTCCATATCATTAAGCAGGGCAAGCTCTTCCATCTTTTCCTTCTTAACACCGTATGAGGCAAACAGCTCTGACAATGTCGCGGCTTTCTGAACCTTCTTTACAATAATTCTCTGAGGTTTGACATTTATCTTTGATGCATCAGTCAACTTTGAAAATGCAGCCATGGTTGATTCAAAAGATGCGGAATAAGTTTTATAATCACTCTCAGACGATACTCCGTGAAACACAAAATACTTACCATTGAAATCAATGAAATAAGAAAGGATCATGTTTGATGACTGGGTTCCGGATGACTGGTCAGTGACTGTCTGTTTTGACAATACAGCAACGGCAGGAAAAGTGTTTACCTTTAAACTATGGCTCTCCTGCTGTGTTAACCCGTAATCCCTTATAGTCTTAACTGCCACAGAGTCTAATGATGTGCCAGATGAGAGGCTGAAAGTAATTAATGCTTTTCCATCAGAGGGGGCAAAATTAACCTGTGAAGGCTGGTTCTCAAATTTCCATCCAGAAGGGAAAGTAAATTTGAATCTCATCTCAGGATGATAGAATGTATTACCTTCAATATAGCCTTGCCTTGGATCATCTCCATAAACAATACCATCTATAAGAGCAAGATAGCTATCTTCATTTACTTTTGCAGTGTTAGTTGTTCCAAGCCGTAATTGCCATTTGTCAGCCAGCTTGTTTACAGAGTCGTATCGTGCACCGGGGTCAGGATGTGTAGAGAGGAATGTTGGCACACCGGCAACCTCTTCAGCCATACTCATTTTATTGAGGACCTGAAAAAAGTCAGCCATTTTATGTGCATCATAACCAATTCGCGATGAGTATTCCACTCCAAGACGGTCAGCCTCGCGTTCATCATCCCTGCTGAATTTAAGAAACAGAAGCTGCATACCCTGCATGGCATACTGCGCATATGACTGAAGCTTCTCTGACACTATCATACCGCCAAGAAGAATAAGTGTACCCAGCTGCTGCTTGCTCTGTGAGATGACAGAATGACGGGCTGTAATATGCCCCATCTCATGACCTATAATACCTGCCAGCTCGGCTTCATTATTCAACTGAGCCAGTATCCCTCTGGTAAGATAAATATAACCACCGGGAACGGCAAAAGCATTAACTACAGGCGAATCAAGTATCTTCACCTTATATTCCAGGTTGGGACGATGCGATATTTTCCCCATCTCATCCGTTTTGGATTTTATAAATGAAGAAAGCTCTGCATCATTATACTCACCAAACTGTGCAACAACCTGAGGGTCATATTCAGTACCCATAGCTATTTCCTGGGACTCTGACATAAGGACAAACTGACGTTTTCCTGTTACCGGATTGACAGCGCATGCCACAATAAAAATCACTGTTAAAACAATTATCAGTACTCTGACTGTTATTCCAGACCTTTTCATTTTGTATTTGCATTTAATGAATAAAAAGAGTAATCAAAATTAGAACACTCCGGCAATATTATCTGCCTTTTTAAACTGAAATATTACTACAATGACAGAAAAACATTTATTTCATACACTCTTTTTCAGAAAGTGCTATTGGAAATATGAATGAAATGTGTGTAATCAAAGCTTCATTAGAGGAAACGATACTATGACAGTGGTTCCCTTGCCCGGTTCAGACTCAAAGCTAATTGTCCCTTTATAATCCTTAAGTATGTTGTATGTTATTGACAACCCTAATCCGGTGCCCTTTCCAGGGTCCTTGGTAGTGAAAAAAGGATCCGTGATTTTGGGGATAATCGTACGGTCCATTCCACATCCATTATCTGTGATATAGATCATACATTTGTTCTCATTGCGCCGGGTGGATATTTTAATTAACCCTGCCTCGGTTATTGACTGAATGGCATTGGAAAGGATATTGAGAAAAACCTGGTGAAGCCTACCCTCATTTCCAAAGACAATGAGAGTATCTGATGAGTATTCCTTAACCACCCGGGCTTTATACTTGATCTCATTATTAAGCATCACCAGACAGTTGTCAATTATAGAATGGATCCGGCATTCAGACCCGGGCAGATCATCGCGACGGCTGTAAAGATTAAGGCTTGTCACAATTTCAGCAGCACGTTGAACACCAGTCTTTATAGCATCAAAAAGTGGCTCCGCCTCATTAAATTTCTCCGGCTCATTGACTTTGATAATTGATTCAAGAGCAACAGCCCCTCCATTAATAAAATTCAGGGGATTATTTATCTCGTGGGCGATGCCGGCAGCGAGAACACCTAAGGATGCCATTTTTTCAGCCTCAATAAGCTTATTCTGTGTCTGCTGCAGATCATTATATGCATTTTGTAATGCCTGACGCTGATTATCAAGTTCTTTATTTGTCGATTTCAGCTTTTCATTTGTCGACTCCAGGTCAAGAGTGCGCTCATAGACCAGCTGTTCCAGATGATTGCGGTACTTCTCAAGTTCTTTCTGTGCAGAGACAATCTCTGTTACATCAGTTATAGTCCCAATGTATCCTCTGCATTCACCATCAACCACCTCAGGAATTGCTTCACCCAATACCCAGGTAACACTACCATCAGGCTTTAAAAACCGATACTCAGCCAGTGATTTCGTTCTGATTTTTGTATCATCATCCCACTTTCTGGAGGTATGATCCATATCATCGGGGTGAACTGCCCGAAGCCACCCGTATCCTAAGCCTTCCTCACTCTTCATGCCTGATATCTCACACCATTTAGGATTCACATATGTTGTATATCCTTCTGTATCAGTCCTGAAAATACCTACAGGAGACATTATAGCCAGAGTCTCAAACTGTTGCTGACTCTCTTTTAACGCCTTTTCTGCCTTTTTCCTCTCGGTGATATCCATTAGTGCTGCAATAGAGCCTATTGTTCTTCCCAGAAAATTCCTGTAGGGTGCTCCACTAACCAGAAAATCAATCTTTCGCCCATCCTTTGCCTTAAATGTAAGCTCATATACTGTATTCCTGTCTTTCGATCTTTCCTCATTTGCCTTCTCAACAACATCAATCTCATCCGGATCATGAAGTATCTTATATCCAACTTTACCAATTATCTCATCAGAGGAATATCCAAGTAACTCTGTAAATTTCCGGTTTACATAATTTACTATATGATCACTATCCTCAACAATAATAACCTCATTAAGGCTTTCCATAAGGGCCCTGTATCGTCTCTCGCTTTCATTAAGGGCTTTCTCAAACTCCAGCCTCGCATTAAAATCCGCTAAAGCCTTTCGGTGTGTAAGGTTGTTTATTGTGAATATATTATAGCTTACGATGCCTATAAAAATCAGCGCAATAGTTGAATCACAGATATATTCAATAATTGCCGGCGTTGAAAGCTTAATCTCGTCTCTGAAAAATGTAACGAAGAATAATAAAATAAGAATATTACAGATAATATAAACTGCTATTAACCATTTGTTCCGGTTAAGTACCAATGGCAGAATTGTAAGGGCTGCCATAACAAATACGATAGTATCAAGACGGCTGGATAGCTGATCCTTGTCAACAATAATAACATACCATGTAGCGGTAAGCACAGTTAAAAGAAGCAGGTGACCTGAAATGAAGAACTTTCCCCTGATAAGTAAACCCAATGAGGCTATAGAGGTAAAGAATAATGCCATTATGGGAAATAGAATATTGTGGTAAAAATATTCTCTGCTTGTATGATTATAGGTGTTTAAGAGATATGAATATAATGTAACAAGCAGGAGACAAGCCATTATACTCAGGATTAAATAAAACAGGAACCTGGCTCTCTGCTGAAGTTCATAACTTGAGTCTTTATATCCTGAGAGCATGCCAGGTAATTTTACTCTCATTTCTTTATCTGATACGGTCGCGCTACTATCTGACTTTACCATAACAACTCCTGATTATCATTGGCTAATGTTGCTGTCAGAACAGTGAAGAGAATTCTTAAAAGCCCTTTAGAGCAGCATCATGATACAAATATAAGGGTTAAGTGAGTATTTTTATCAAATGAAAAAAGTAATGATAAACCGATAGAGGTATAATCACCCACAAATGAAGACGATTCTTTCCTTAATGTGAAACATACAGAAAATGGCACAGTTAAATTTCGCCTTAATTATCCGGCCTGTTTTATGTAATACTGAATACAGGATTGCTGGCATCAGGAAAAAGAAAATCGTACCATTAATCCACTAAATAAATATATTTGTCTTACACATAAAACAAGAGATGAAAAGAGCTAACCAACAAACAATGATTTTACGGTATTCATCCGTATTGATGCTGTTATTTGTATTTTCCATTTTATCTGCACAGAGGAATTATGATGTAGATCAGGATGGGCCCGGATATGCTGAAAACTGCACTAGTATTGTTGCAGGGAGAGAGGCAACGGTTGACGGGTCTGTCATCACCTCCCATACATGTGACGGGAATTACCGTACCTGGCTTGATATTATCCCGGCAAAAAAGCATGAAAAAGGTTCCAGTCACCCTGTAATGTGGGGTACACTGAACAGTGAGACAGCCTGGGAAGAGACAGGGGTTACAAAGAAGGGAGAAATACCTGAAGTTGAATCGACATATTCATACCTGAGTACTGCCTATCCTTGTCTTAATGAAAAGCAGCTTGCCATAGGTGAATCAACCATATATGGAAGAAAGGAACTGGTAAATACCGACGGGCTCTTTCTCATAGAGGAGCTTGAGAAGATTGCACTTGAGAGATGTTCATCAGCACGTGAGGCCGTTCTGCTTATAGGAAAGCTTGCAGAAGAATATGGATATGCTGATCTGGCTGAGTGTATTACCATAGCTGATAAAAAAGAGGTATGGTATCTTGAGATTGCAGGCTCGGGCTCCGGAAAAGCCTCTGCACTATGGGCTGCCAAACGAATTCCTGATGATCATGTAGGCATCTGTGCCAATATTCCCCGCATACCTGAAATAGACTTCAACGATACCCAGAATTATCTGACATCAACCAATCTTCGTGATAATGCCAAAAGACTAGGCTACTGGGATGGTAAGTCAACTTTTAAATTCTATAAGGTCATTTCAACATCAAAACCATATTCAATAAGAGAGTTTTTTGTTCTCAGTTCACTTGCTCCCTCTCTTAACCTGAGTATGAATATGGATGAGCTGCCTTTCTCTGTCAAACCCGAAAAAAGAGTCTCAGTGAGAGATATTATGTCATTCTTCCGTCAGACATATGAGAATACTCCTTATGATATGACCCAGAATCTCACTGTAAGCCTCACCACAAAGAATGACCAGGGACAGGAGCAGACAGAACTGATAAAATCTCCGATTGCATCACCCTGGATGAGCAGTGATATGCGTAACCTTGTAAATGAGTTAAAACCTGGAACAATCACAAGACAGCGTACAATTGCTATTGCCAATTGTTCTTATTCCCATGTTATACAATGCCGCAGCTGGCTCCCGGATGAGGTTGGTGCCATAGCATGGTTTGCATTTGACAACCCTGGTGAAAGTCCGAGAATACCTATCTTCTCTGGCACAAGATCTCTGCCTGACAACTTTAAAATCTGCGGACAACATCGTTACCGCACTGATGCAGCCATGTGGTCTTTCCGCGAGACAAACAAACTGGCAACTGTAAACTGGAGCAAGGGAAGAAAACTAATTGAACCTGCTCAGGCTGCTCTTGAAGAAAAAGCATTCAGTGAATTACCAGAGATTGAAAAGAGAGTCTGCGATCTTGTAAAAGAGGGTAAACATCAGGAAGCTGAAACAGTAGTGACAGAGTATACAAAAACATTTGCCTATGCTTCAATGAGCAGATGGCAGGAGATGAAAGTAACACTCTGGAGCATGTTCGGCAGAGGATTTTGATAATCATCGTGTTATATGAAAATAAAGGGAGGAGCAGATACCTCCCTTTATTATTTCAGGGAAAAGTAAGCCACTGACTGAACAATAGAAATACTGCATTGTTAATATGTTATGATGGCTGATTTTGAAAGATATATAAATGAGGCTATAAAACTGGAGCTTAATGTTTCAGATCTCTATCTGCTGTTTTATAGATTGTTCCCTGAAGACTCTTTTTTTTGGTGGATGATGGCAGTTGAAGAGAAGAATCACGCAGCCCTGCTGAAAAACCTGAAGAAGGCATATTCAATCATGCATGAGGTACCCTGCAATCTGAACTATGAAAGAATTCAAGATCTTGAAGCAGTCAACCAGGAAATATCAGAAATATTGATAACCATAAAGGAAAACCCCTCCAGGAAAAAAGCATTTGAATATGCAATACTGCTTGAGGAATCAGCCGGAGAATCACATTTTCAGATTTTTACAGAAAATCATTCAGATCCTGATCACTTTGATATCTTCAGACAACTTAACATGGATGATAAGAATCATGCTGAAAGAATCCAGAAATACATGGATAACCACCTTAGGGGTATACGGAGTCAAGCCTAAGTAATTTAAGGCGGAGGAACCACCACATTTTTTTGATCAGTCGAATCCGAACTTACTATGAAAAAAGGAATAGCAGGCATTCTCCTGCAGAAGGAATTCACTCATGAAGATATTACAGTATTGTTGAGGTCAGATGAAGAAGATGCAAAACTTCTTTATGCTCAGGCAGCAATTATTAAGGAGAAATACGTTGGGAATACTGTATACCTGAGAGGACTTATTGAATATTCCAATGTTTGCGGGAAGAATTGCCTTTATTGCGGCTCCAGAAGAGAAAACAGAAATATAAAAAGATATACTCTCAGCGAAGATGAGGCTCTGGAAGCAGTTATTTCTGCATGGAGGTTGGGATTTGGTTCTGTAACCATACAGGGAGGAGAGATTGAAAGTGACAATCATGCAGATAAGATAGAGTCACTTATAAGAGTTATAAGAGAAAAAACCAACAATGAAGTAGGTGTTACATTATCTCTTGGTGAACAGGAGAGAGATGTATACAGGCGATGGTATAATGCAGGAGCCCACAGATACCTGCTACGCCTTGAAGCCACAGGCAGGGAGTTATATAACAAGATTCATCCTCTTGATAAGGAAAACCACTATGAAAAGAGGCATGCATGCCTGAGAGCAATAAAAGAGACAGGTTTTCAGACAGGTACCGGGTTACTGATAGGGTTGCCACACCAGACACTCTCTGACCTTGCTGATGATCTTATATTCCTGCGTGACTTTGACATTGACATGTGTGTGATGAGTCCGTTTATTGAACATACTGACACCTCTGAGGGTACTGGGGGCATCTCAGGTTTCTTTCTGAAGGAGAGGCTTTTTCTCACCTTAAAAATGACAGCCATATTGCGGATAATAATGAAGGATATAAATATTATCTCTTCCTCAGCAATGCAGGCTGTTGATACAGAAGGAAGAGAGAAAGCGATATTGGCAGGTGCTAATATCATTATGCCAAACATAACTCCATTAAAATATCGTGAGGGATACAAACTATATAATCATAAACAGGAATCAAAGGAGATTGACCCTGCAAATGTAAGCGGGCTGAATCTGACTCTCTTGCCTGGAACCGAGATAGGTCTTAAAAAGTGGGGTGATGCCACACATTATAAGAGAAGGAAGAATCTGGTTTTGTGACATTGTGCTTTACCCTGTTAGCTTTACTGGATACTATTCACTGCTTCTCTCCTTTTATTACCTTTGTGGCAAAAATCATCATCCTGATGAAAAAAAATGAGAACTATAACTGGTATCTGTTAAGAATACAGCGCAAGACCGGAAAGGGTATTGAAAAATATGAAATGCTCCGGGAGGGAGACAGGCTGCTTTGTTGCCTGTCGGGCGGAAAAGACTCTCTGGTTATGCTGCATTCACTAAAACACATCAGTCGTAGTTTCCCTTATCGGTTTGAGATGGAAGCTGCTTATGTCCACATTGATAACATTGGATACTCCGCTGATATTCCATTTCTCAATGATTTCTGCACCTCGCTGGAGGTTCCGTTTCATGTTGTTGAAGCTCATGTCAATTTTGAGACAGACAAAAGAAAACAGCCATGTTTTCTCTGCTCATGGAACAGACGCAAGTCGCTCTTCTCCCTTGCAAGGGAGTTATTTTGCAATAAAGTTGCTTTTGGTCACCATAAAGATGATATTATTGAGACACTACTCCTGAATATGACCTTCCAGGGCTCTATCAGTACAATGCCGCCCAGGCTTAGCTTGTTTAAAGGAGAGATTGATCTGATAAGGCCTTTGGCTCTTGTTACTGCTCAAGAGACGAAAGAGTATGCCAGAATTTGTGATTTCCCGCTTGAGAAAGCAAAATGTCCGTATGATAATAAAACAAAGCGAAACGCAATGAGAGAGCTCCTCTCCAATCTCGAGATGATGTACCCTAAAGCAAAGAGTAACATTTATAATTCCCTCTCAAATATCCAGGACGAATATCTGCCAGGGAAAAACGACATCAGAAAATAAGGTCATTCAATTCTGAAATACCCCACCTGAGAAATACCTCAGGAGAAGCTTCCTGTGAAAAAGATTCAAGTCTCTTGTGAAAGAAAAGAGTGGTTCTTTTGCCTGGAATGTCTTTATCGTATGAGCAAAAATGAATATATATATTTCTGTCATCTCCTGTGTTATCAGCCAGAAAAGCCATCCCCTTTGAATAAAAGGCATCTCCCGCACAGGTAACTGCATAGAGTCCGGGTGGCGGTAAAAGTTTGGTGTTCTCGCATACAGGTAATTTTAAAAATGGCATCTCAGGTGACCATATTCTTTCCGATTCCTCTGGCACCCCGATAACTATATAGTAATGATCAAGGTATGCATTTGCCCTTTGGATATACCCCTGTGTCAGTGCCTGCCGTATCCGGGTTGAGCTTACAGTTTCATGCTGTACCTCCTGCATTGGAATCTCCTCTGCCTCAAATCTGTATTTTTCACGCCACTGCCATAAATGACGGTAATCACCCTCTTTATTATTTCCAAAATGATGATTCCTGCCAACTACTATCACCCTGGCATGTAAAATATCACACAGATATCTGCTAACAAACTCTTCTCCGGTTATCTGAGAAAACTCCTTTGTAAAATCAATAATGATAACATTATCGAGACCAGCTTTCCGTAGTAACTCGATCTTCTCTTCCTGAGAGCTGATAAGCTTGAGATCCTTTCCAGAGGTATCAGGATGGATTACTGTTCTGGGATGGGGATGGAAGGTAATCAGTACAGACTCACCACCATAAAACTCTGCCAGTTTCTTCAGTCTGTGAAGTATAACCTTATGACCTATATGCACTCCATCAAATATCCCTGTTGTTACCACAGGTGACGGGATTGCTGATGCCTCTTCAAAACTTCTGAATATTCTCATTGCAAAATCAATTCTGACCCTCCTTTACAAAATATGCAACCTTCTCCACTGAAGTTATCAGATCGTACTCTTCAAGATATACATTCTCAGGCACATTCAGTGCTACAGTGGTAAAGTTAAGAACCCCCCTTATGCCGCTCTTTACCAGAGTATTAGCTACTGCTTTGGCATGATCCGGGGGAACCGTTATCACAGCAATTGATATGTCATTCTCCAGAATCACCCTCTTCAGGTCATTAATATGATAACACTTTACTCCAGAGATTACTTTATCAACTTTCTGGGGATCAACATCAAAAGCTGTAGTAACTTTTAGTTTTGTCCTTTTGCCGGCAAAATACCCTGTCAGTGCACGACCGAGGTTTCCCATACCAATAATAGCTACATTGAGACCCTCATCATCATCAATAATCTCGCCAATAGTTTCGATCAGCTCTCTGATATCATATCCCTTACGCATCACACTGGCATATCCTATAAGCATCAGGTCACGACGTACCTGGACTGCAGTAATATGCAGTATTGCAGCCAGTTCATGGGAGAAAATATAATTTCTGTTTTCAGAAAGTGTTCTCAGAAGCGCTCTTCTGTATTCACTCAGCCGTTCTACTGTCTTTCCAGGTAACTTTCTCATAATCCGTCTTTAATATTTTGAACCTGTGCCATCGGAATAATAACAGTAAATATACTGCCTTTATCAAGTGCGCTTTCAACAGTGATAACACCATGATACAGGGCAACAACTCTTTTCACTATTGATAACCCCAGACCGCTTCCGCTTATGTTTCTGGTCTTCTCATTCTTTATCCTTGAGAATTCATCGAAGATTGTATCACGGTCGGCAGGTGACATTCCGATACCCGTATCTTCAAATGAGAGGAATAGTTCTGTATCATTACAATCAATGGTGACAATCACCTTACCTCCTGTCTTATTGTATTTTACAGCATTTGAGACAAGGTTATTGAATATTATCTCCATATCATTGGGATCAGCCCATATACTCCTGCAATTTAAGATTCTGTTCTCAAACTGAATATCTTTCTGTATTGCATACGGGCTTACTGTTACTATTGCAGCAGAGGCAACTTCCTCCAGGTTTACCTCCTGGAGATTCTCAAGGTGTTTCTCGAAGCTTACCTTTGTGAAATCGAGAAGATCCATAATCAGGTTGCGCATACTCTGAATTCTCTGTAGAGATCTCTCAATTGGTGAGGCATAATCATCAACCATGTCGCCAAGCTGCCGCTCCTTCATCATCTGCAGGTAGCCCTCTATCGCATTTAAAGGAGCTTTCATCTCATGCGAAAGGACAGAGAGAAACTGATAGCGTATCTTTTTCCCTTCCTCATCAAGCTGATGTGTGATACGCTTCAGGTATTGCTGTTTGGTTATCTGCTCTATGGAAGACTTAAGCTCCTGAGGGGTAAAAGGTTTGGGGATGAAATCAGTGGCACCATCATTTGTTGCTTTTACTGCGATGTCAACAGAGGCATATGATGTTATCATTGCAACTATTATCTCATGATTGGTCCGTCGTACATACTCTAATACCTCAACACCCTGCATACCGGGTAGTTTGTTATCAAGAAGCATTATATCAGGGTTCTCTCTCTCCATTATCTCGATGCCCTCCTCCCCTGTGGCAGCTTCCAGCACCTCATAAGTATAGTCCTCATCCATAAAAGGATAGGTCACATGGAAATTTCTTAGTATCCTTGCTACTCCTGACCTAATGCCAGGTTCGTCATCAACTACCAGTACTTTTAATTGTGCCATATTATATTTTTAAGAGCTTTTTTATCTCCTGGTTTAACTGCTCAGGTCTTACGCCTTTCTCAAGATAAAGATCAGATCTGATCCACTCTCGCTCCTGTTCACTGCTTAATCCAAACGTCAGACCTGTCTCACGCGAGACGGCTGTGGCCAATATAACCGGCACATCGGGATAACGCCTTTTCAGTTTATAACAGAGAATAAAACCACTGTCATCGCTTTCCATCATCAGGTCAAAGATAGCTATATCAGGGCGTGTTCTTGCCAATACCTGTTCCGCCTCTTTCTGGCTCTCTACTGCTATCACCTCATAACCTGCCTTACGAAGGTAATATGATACCTGATAAAGATAATCCGGATCATCATCTGCAAGTAAAACAGTATATATCTTTTTATCCATCGCCGGTAAATTTTGTTTTCTCCGTTATACTATTCCTTTCTTCGTGGAAGTATTATTTTAAATGTTGTGCCAGTTGGGCCTTTTGCAGGGTCAGCATTACTCTCAACATTTATCTGTCCCTTATGCATCTTATCAATACCATAGGTTGTTGCAAGCCCCAGTCCT
>QKCK01000188.1 GCA_003245695.1 Bacteroidota bacterium
AGATATATCAGGATACTACAACAATGAAATAGAGTTATTTGGCAGAGAGGGTGAGTTTGCTGCCGGATTCAACTTTTCAAACATCGGATCAAAAATGAGCTATTCTGAGGGTACAGACCCTGACTTCATACCGATGAATATGCGAATAGGTACAAGCGGAACAATTAATATAGACAAGTACAATAAGATATCATTATCACTTGATCTCAATAAGCTTCTTGTCCCTACGCCTCCTGAATACTCAGGTGACTCCATTGTAGCCGGCAAAGATCCGAATGTCTCAGTGCCGGTAGCAATATTTCAGTCATTCTATGATGCTCCCGGAGGCTTCTCAGAAGAGATAAAAGAGATAATGATAGGCATAGGCGGTGAATACTGGTATAATAACCAGTTTGCCATAAGAGCCGGTTACTTCACAGAAAGCAAGATGAAGGGCAATAAGAAATATTTCACCATGGGTGCCGGACTAAGATTAAATATCTTCACCCTTGACTTCTCTTATCTCATACCTGAGACACAGACAAATGCGCTGGCACGGACACTCAGGTTCTCATTGAGTTTCGACTTTGACGCCCTGAGGAACACTAAAACACGATAGGCATCCATGTCCTTACGCCAGAGAATAGGACAGGGCATTGATTTTCATCGTCTCGAGAGTGGACGTGAGCTTTGGCTCGGGGGAGTAAAGATACCCTCTGATAAAGGATGCGTGGCTCATTCCGACGGTGATGTATTGATACATGCAATATGCGATGCTTTGCTGGGAGCAGCAGCATTAAGAGATATCGGGTTCCATTTCCCTGACACCTCCGATGAATATAAGAATATTGACAGTAAGATACTGTTAAGACGCACAGCCGGGCTTATACGTGATAAAGGGTTTCATATAATAAATATTGACAGCACACTCTGCCTTGAGAAACCGAAGATTGCACCTTTCATCCAAGTGATGTGCCACACTCTTGCCACTACAGCAGGAATACCTTATGAGTCTGTGTCGGTTAAGGCAACTACTACCGAGAAAATGGGTTTTACCGGACGTGGTGAAGGTGTTGTTGCCATGGCAGTGTGTCTGATATCTGAAAACATAGAGAGATGAAAAAAGCTGTTATCATTGTTCACAGTAAGACCGGCATCACCAGAATGTATGCTGAGGAGATAGAGGAGTACCTTCAGGGGAAAGAGATTGAAGTAGTGTCTGTTTCTATCAGGGATTACAGGAACGGATTATGTGGGGATGCTGATTATCTCCTTCTTGGATGCTGGACCAGTGGCCTGATGTTCTTTATGCAACATCCTGATAAGGAATGGAAGACATTTGCCTCGCACTTTGAAGATGCCTCCGGGACAAAGACCATGATGTTTACCACATATAAGATACTCACCGGCAGCATGTTTCGCACCATGACAAAGCTTCTTGCCGGGAAGACAAACCCACCTTCAGCATTTCTTAAATCGCGCAACGGCACTCTGTCAGAGAATGACAAATCTATCCTTGACAGTTTCTGTCAGTAAGAGTTTATCGTTGCTTCTTATCTGACAATGTCTTTTCAATAAGATCGTCATCGGCTATTTCAGGCAGTGTCACCACCAGTCCCGGGGTCCGGTCCATCTCACGTCTGATTGCAAATATCGCCTCACTGTTTCTTGCCCAGCTTCTTCGTGCTATCCCGTTGTTCACATCCCAGAGGAGCATCGAACGCAGTCTCTCATCAGCCTCAGGAGTACCGTCAAGCACCATACCGAAGCCGCCGTTCATCACCTCTCCCCATCCTACGCCGCCTCCGTTATGTATTGACACCCATGTTGCACCACGGAATGAGTCGCCAATGACGTTATGAACTGCCATGTCAGCAGTAAACCGTGATCCGTCATATATGTTTGATGTCTCACGGAACGGTGAGTCTGTACCAGATACATCATGATGATCCCGTCCTATCACTACCGGCGCCTTTACTCTTCCCGATGCCACCGCGTCATTGAATGCAGCAGCTATCTTTGTCCTGCCTTCAGCGTCAGCATAAAGGATTCTTGCCTGTGACCCTACTACTAACCGGTTACGTCCCGCCTCTTTTATCCAGTGAATATTATCTGCCATCTGCTGCCGTATCTCTTCAGGGGAGTCTCTCATAATTTCCTCCATCACCATAGTTGCAATATTATCCGTAGTGACAAGATCATTGGGGTCACATGAACAACAAACCCATCTGAAAGGGCCGAAGCCATAATCAAAACACATCGGGCCCATTATGTCCTGCACATAAGATGGATATCTGAATCCACCCTTTCCGTCAGACAGATCAGCACCCGCGCGTGATGCCTCCAGCAGAAAGGCATTGCCATAATCAAAGAAATAGGTGCCATGTGCTGTGTGTCTGTTTATTGCCTCTACCTGCCTGCGCAGGGAAGCTCTCACGCACTCTCTGAAACTCTCAGGGTCCTCAGACATCATAGTGTTAGCCTCATCAAATGATAAGCCGGCAGGATAATATCCTCCTGCCCACGGATTATGCAATGAGGTCTGGTCAGAACCCAGATCAGCCCATAATGACTGCCCGGCAAATTCCTCCCATACATCAACAATATTACCATGATAGGCCAGCGAAACAACCTCATCACTATCTTTTGCTTTCCTCACTCTGGCAATGAGAGCATCAGTGTTATCATAAACCTCGTCAACCCAACCCTGTGAGTGACGCGTATGAATGGCTTTTTCATTTACCTCTGCAATTACAGATATCACACCGGCAATATTACCGGCCTTGGGTTGTGCCCCTGACATGCCACCAAGACCTGATGAGATGAAAAGGAGTCTTCCTCTCTCCCCTGTTTTTCCTATACGTCTTCCTGCATTAAGAACAGTAATGGTTGTCCCGTGTACAATGCCCTGTGGTCCGATATACATATATGAGCCGGCTGTCATCTGACCATATTGCGAGACTCCAAGGGCATTAAACTTCTCCCAGTGATCCTGTGATGAATAATTGGGTATTACCATCCCGTTGGTCACCACTACCCTTGGGGCATCATGATGCGAAGGGAAAAGACCAAGAGGGTGTCCTGAATACATAACAAGAGTCTGGCTGTCATTCATTGTTGCCAGATATTTCATTGTAAGACGGTACTGAGCCCAGTTTTGAAAGACAGCACCGTTACCCCCATAAGTTATCAGTTCATGAGGATGCTGCGCAACAGCGTTGTCAAGATTATTATTGATCATCAGCATTATTGCAGCAGCCTTTTGCGATTGGGCCGGATAATCACCTATAGGCCTGGCCTTCATCTCATAATCAGGTCTGTAACGGTACATATATATGCGCCCGTATCTCTCCAGCTCCTCAGCAAACTCCGGGGCCAGGAGACTGTGCAACTCAGCAGGAAAATATCTCAGTGCATTCTTCAGTGCCAGTCTTCTCTCACCAGCATCAAGTATACTCTTGCGTCGTGGAGCATGATTGATGGTATGATCAAACGGCTTTACCGGTGGAAGATATGTTGGGATACCCTCCAATATCTGCTGCTGAAAAAGTTCCTTTTCCATTTCTGATTATAGTTTATTTCTTCATTTTAGCAGCTGCAAAAAAAAAGCCGCTACAAGTAACGGCCCTAATATAAGTCTGTTTGTCTGATTTTTTTATGACAAAGATTCTTCTTTCATAATCTCATCATCAACAAGTATACGTCCGCAATACTCACAGACAATTATCTTCTTCCTTGATTTAATGTCAAGCTGACGCTGTGGGGGTATCTGATTGAAACAACCACCGCATGCATCCCTCTCCACTCTTACCACTGCAAGACCATTTCTTGCATTTGACCTGATACGTTTATAAGCAGTAAGCAGCCTCTCTTCAATACGCACCTGGAGTGTCTCTGACTTATCATTGAGCAGTGACTCTTCCTTCTCGGTCTCACGTGTTATGTCATCAAGCTCAGCTCTCTTGTTATCAAGGTCTTTCTTCCTCTCATCAAGATTCTCCTGTGACTCATCTATTATTTCCTTCTTCTCAGCTACCTGAACAGTAAACTCACGTATCTTCTTGTTGCATAACTCTATCTCAAGAGTCTGAAACTCTATCTCTTTTGAGAGAGAGTCATATTCCCTGTTATTGCGAACATTACTCTGTTGCTCCTCATACTTTTTTATAAGTGCCTGTGCCGCAACAATCTCATTGTTCTTCTTCACAATAGACTTCTCAAGCTCCGAAGATTCATTCCTCAGGTTCCCAATCCTTGTCTCAAGGCCGGCTACATCATCTTCCAGGTCCTGTACTTCAAGTGGCAGTTCACCTCTCAGCGTCCTGATCTTATCTATCTCTGAATCAACAAGCTGAAGTGAAAAGAGAGCTCTTAGTTTCTCTTCAACTGACAGTTCGGTCTCGTTGGATTTATTTTTTTCCATGCTTAAAAATAATTTATCGGATTCGTTTTTGTTTCAGAAAACCGGAGTGCAAATTTAGGGAATTTTTTGATAATTAGATCGTATAACAGTTTTAAAGAAAAAATCTCGCTTTCAAAGTGTCCTATATCAACCAACAAGAGTGATGATGGCGCTTCCACAAAAGCGTGATATTTAATATCGCCTGTGATAAAGGCATCGGCTCCTGCTTTCCGGGCAGCATTGACAAAGCCGGCTCCGGCACCGCCACATACTGCAATACGCCTGATCTGCTTCTCTGCATCACCGCTGAAACGTATCACCGGGGTAGCGAATGTATCTTTCAGCGTCATGAGAAGTTCATTACCCTTAAGAGCAGTTGTCAATTCACCAACAGCACCTGTGCCAGCACCATGGTATTCATTATCCAGCCTGCAGATGTCATAAGCAACCTCTTCATAAGGATGTGAAGTCTTAATTGCAGCCACAACATCTCTTACCAGATGTGAAGGCACAACAGTCTCAATCTTCACCTCCTCACCTGAGAATAGCTCTCCTATCTTTCCTGAAAAAGGATTTGTGTCTGATCCGGGCCTGAATGTTCCTTCTCCCCTTACTGCAAAGCTACAGTCTGAGTATTTACCTATATGTCCTGCTCCTGCCTCGAAAATGACCTCTCGGAGCATTTCTGCGTGAGTAACAGGTACATAAAAGGCGATTTTAAAGAGCTTGCCCTGAACCGGAACCAGGACCCTGATGTTATTCAGCCCTATCTTTTCAGCCATAATGTGACTTACGCCCCATGACATAGCATCAAAACAGGTATGTGATGAATAAATAGCAATATTTTTTCTTATAGCCTCAGCTACACACCGTTCAGAGAGAGTGCCTGATGTTATATGCTTCAAAGGAGAAAATATAAGAGGATGATGTGAAACTATCAGATTCACACCATGGGTGGCTGCTTCAGCTATCACATCAGGAGTAATATCAAGTGTAAGCATCACAGAGTTAATGATTGCATCAGGTTCTCCTACCTGCAACCCACTGTTATCATACGGCTCCTGATATTCTATCGGAATAAGTGCGTCAAGCCACGCAGAGAATTCTCTTAATGAAACAGACATCTGGTTATTAAAGATTTTCTTTTATCTCAAGAAGCATACTTCTGATGTTCTTAAGTGATTCAGCTATCTCCATTTTGAAGTCAGCCTCCTCCCTGTTTAGCTTCAGGTATCTTCTGGCACCATCAATAGTCATCCCCTTCTCACGAAGCAGATGATGAATCACCCTCAGGTTTTTGAGGTCATCCTGGGTGAAAAGCCTGTTGCCTTTATTGTTCTTCTTCGGCTTTAGAATCTCAAACTCATTCTCCCAGAACCGGATTGTAGAAACGGGTTCGGCAAACATCTCAGCAACCTCACCTATCTGATAATAGAGTTTCTCTACTTTTTTTTCCCTGTATGGCATATCTGGTACAAATAAAAGCGTAAATGTATCAATCAAAAGACTGACCGCTCTTCATGGCTATCTCTATCATACGGTCATATTCTTCAGGAGTAAGATCATTAAAATAATAAAGGGCCGGGTCAACGTTACGTCCATTAACCTTGACCTCATAATGCAGATGGGGTGCGGTAGAAAGGCCTGTGCTGCCAACGTAGCCAATTATGTCACCACGCTTCACTTTCTGTCCCTGCCGCACACTAAACCCATCGAGGTGAGCATAGACAGACTCATATCCGAAGCCATGGTCAATAATAATATGATTCCCCAGTTCTCTTCTCAGTGACTTTACTGTAACAACTACCCCGTCACCTGTTGCGTATACGTCAGTACCTGTTGGAGCAGTAAAATCCATCCCGTTATGAAACTTGGCAATTTTATAAATAGGATGTATACGAAGTCCAAATCCTGAGGCTGTACGTTTAAGGTCTCTGTTTGATACAGGCTGGATAGCAGGGATGGATCTGAGCATATCCTCCTTCTGCCGGGCGAGAACTATCAGCTCATCAAACGATTTTGACTGTATATAAATCTTCTTTCTCAGCTTGTCAAGACGCTTTGCAGTCTCAATAATAAGTTCAGAGTTATTATACCCGTCAAGCTCTTCATATCTGTTAATGCCCCCTATCCCTCCTTCACGATAAGAAGAGGCAATAGGTTCAGCTTCAAAAATAGTCCTGTACAGGTTATCATCGGTCTGCTCAAGATTATCCAACACCTTCTCAACATTTCCCATCTCACGGTTCATAATCTCATACTGAAGTGTCATCTGCTCTATCTCTCTTTTAAGGGCTTTCTCCTTTGGAGAGTCAAAGACAAAGGCAAAGATAAAGCCATAGATACCTGCAAGAACGATTGAACCCAGGATATATGCGAAACTCTTCAACACGAGTTCCCTTATTCCAAGCCTGATCTTATCAAAGCTTAAGGTCTCATGATTGAACTTGTATTTTGGCTTTCGCATTTTCATCTGGATAATCTGATTATCACCTGCAATATTAATCAAAAGCAGTAAAAAATCAAAAGAGCAGGTAAGACAGTATTATCAGGGTGTCAATTTTTCTCTGAAGAGTTGATTGCGACCCCGATAATCTTGAAATAATCTTCTTCAGTGAGGTCGTTGGTAATGTATGAGAGGGGGTTGACATGTTCGCCATAGAGGTCGATCTGATAATGGAGGTGTGGACCTGAAGATATGCCTGTTGTTCCGGAATAGCCAATGAGGTCACCACGTTTCACCTTCTGTCCCGGTTTTACATTAAAGCCACTGAGGTGACCATAAAGAGTCTGATAGCCATATTCATGGTCAATTATTATCTTTTTCCCATAGCCATCACCTTCACTTGCTGCGAATTTGACTGTTCCACCACCGGTTGCGTATACCTTTGTCCCCGGAGGGCATGGAAAATCCTGACCAAAATGCCAACGTGGCGTGCCCAGTACAGGATGCTTTTCCCTGAAATGATAGCCATCACCCATCCTGTATACAACATCAACAGGTCTGAAATATGGCAGATTCTCCCACATACGTTTCCAGTCAGCAGCATCAGCTGTCAGCTCCTTAAAAGAGTTATACTGGATATTGGTCTGTGTTTTGATATTATTGAATTTGGTGGCAGCAGAGATAAGCATATCGCTGTTATCAAGGCCGGTAAGGTTACTGTACTTATCAGTACCACCCGATCCCCCCTGTGACATATTCTCAGGGATAGACTCAAGATCAAGAATAGGTCTGTACGTTGAGTTATCTGTTGAGCGAAGGTCCTTTAACATTACTGAGGCATTATCCATGCGATGCTCAAGCAGAGCAAACTCAAGTTTTGTCTCTTCAAGTTTGTCAGCAAGCATCTTTTCTTTAGGGGAGCCAAACAGCCTGTTAAAGATAAAAATATAAACAACAGCCACAAGAATGGAGATACCAAAACCTATTGAAGCCCGCAATAATCGGTCTGTCCATGCGGGCCGATGTTGCAAAAACTGCAATGTTGAACTGTCTAAGATATACTTCCTTTTTGGCATCAGCACTATTTCGTGTTCATCACTATTTTATCTGACGGTGACAAACATAAAATAAATAAACTAATTTTACAAGCCCAAAAACATAAAAAATTTAATAATTCGCATACAAAATCATGAAGGCTAATGAATTAAGAGAGGAGTTTCTGAATTTTTTCAAATCTAAACAACATACTATAGTTCCGTCAGCGCCAATGGTGATAAAGGACGATCCCACCCTTATGTTCACTAATGCCGGAATGAACCAGTTCAAGGATATCTTTTTAGGTAACCGGCCTGCTGCCAGCCCGAGAGTAGCCAATTCACAGAAATGTCTGCGTGTATCAGGCAAACATAATGATCTGGAGGAGGTAGGGCTCGACACCTACCACCATACAATGTTTGAGATGCTTGGCAACTGGTCTTTTGGCGATTATTTTAAGAGAGAGGCAATTGAATGGGGATGGGAGTTTCTTACAAAAAGACTCAGCATACCAGAGGAGAGGCTTTACACAACTATATTTGAAGGCAGCCCCGAAGAGAATGTTCCACGTGATGATGAGGCCTACAGTTATTGGGAGAAGTGTTTTTCAAATCCTCAGGGAAAGATCCTTGAGGGGTCAAAAAAGGATAACTTCTGGGAAATGGGTGAGACTGGTCCGTGTGGACCGTGCTCTGAGATACACATAGACCTGAGGTCAGAGGAAGAAAGAGCCGCTGTTGCCGGAAAAGATCTTGTCAATACAGGACATCCTCAGGTCATTGAGATATGGAACCTGGTGTTTATCCAATATAATCGCAAAGCCAACGGAACGCTTGAGCCTCTGCCATCACATCATGTCGATACCGGGATGGGTTTTGAGCGTCTATGCATGGTCACCCAGGGCAAAACATCTAACTATGATACTGATGTATTTCAACCCATAATAAATGAGATTGCTTCTATCAGTGGAAAACCTTATGGGGTGAGCGAGACTGTCAATATAGCCCACAGGGTGATTGCCGACCATCTCCGGACTGTCGCGTTCTCCATTGCTGATGGTCAGCTGCCTTCAAATAATAAAGCCGGTTATGTTATCAGGAGGATACTGCGTCGTGCTGTCAGGTATGGTTACACTACCCTTGAGATAAACGATCCGTTTATCTATCAGTTGGTACCAGTACTTGTCAGAACAATGGGCGGACACTATCCTGAACTTCATAGTCAACAGGAGATCATTACCAGGGTGATTCATGAGGAGGAACAGTCATTTCTGAAAACACTTGGCAAAGGTCTCAGAATGATAGAGCGCCGGATTGAGGAGATGAGTTCAGAAAAGGCAACCTGTTTCTCTGGCAAGACAGCCTTTGAGTTGTATGACACTTATGGATTCCCTGTTGACCTGACACAGCTGATTCTCAGAGAGAAAGGGATGAGCCTTGACCTTCATGAGTTTGAGCAGGAGCTGACTGCACAGAAGGAGCGATCAAGACATGACGCCGTGAAGATATCTGGTGACTGGCACTCTCTGGGTGACAACGAGGTCACTGTGTTCACCGGATATGACAGGAATGAAGATGACATAAGGATAATAAAATACAGAAAGGTAAACATAAAGGGCAAGGATATATGCCATCTTGTCTTTGACCGCACCCCCTTCTATGCAGAATCAGGAGGACAGGTTGGCGATCGCGGATATATAGAATCTGAGACCGAAAAGATATTTATTTCTGACACTGTTAAAGAGAACAATCTCATCATTCATGTGGCTTCAAAAATACCTGAAGAGCCATCCTTATCATTCCATGCTGTCATAGATGGCAAAGCCCGGCAGCTTACTGCCAACAATCATACCGCTGCCCACCTGCTCCACAATGCCTTGAGAAGTGTACTGGGAGATCATGTGGAACAGAAAGGATCGCTGGTTACTCCGGAGAAACTAAGGTTTGACTTCAGCCATTTCAACCGACTTACCACTGAAGAGATTGATGCCGTTGAGGCTAAGGTGAATAACCTTATTATGAACAACATACCACGTGTTGTGCATGAAGACACCTCTGTTGATGATGCAAAAAGGATGGGTGCCATAGCTCTCTTCGGAGAGAAGTACGGCGATAAGGTCAGGGTTATAAGATTTGGAAACTCCATAGAACTCTGCGGCGGAACACATACCTCAAGCACCGGAACCATTGGGATTTTCAAGATAACAAGTGAGGGAGCCATAGCCGCTGGCGTAAGAAGGATTGAAGCGCTGACCTCTGAAGGAGCCCTCGCTTATATAAATGAAAAGATCAATTCACTCAACCAGATAACCAGCATGCTTAAGAGCGCAGGCAATGTCGTTGCAGGTGTCGGGAAGATCATCGATGAAAACCGAACCCTCCAACAGACAATACAGAAGATGCATGAAACCACTGCCGCGCATCAGAAACGAGAACTGGTAGAAAAAGCTGCATTGATAAATGACACCATGCTCATTTCTGCAGCCATAAATGACAGTAATGCCGATATGCTGAAAAATATATCTCATCAGCTGAGACAGACAGAAAAAAGCTGCGCAATGATCCTCGGGACACATGCTGAAGGTAAGGTCACATTGCTGGTCGCTTTTACCGATGACCTTGTCGTCTCAAAAAATCTCAATGCAGTAGAGATAATAAGAAGTGTTGCATCCCACATCAATGGAGGTGGAGGAGGTCAGCCCTTCCTTGCTACAGCAGGAGGAAAAAACCCTTCCGGGCTGCAGACAGCAATTGAAAAAGCCGCTGAGATTGTAAAAGCAAAGCTCTGATGCTAAAGAGAAATTGACGGTCGAAAAACAAACATCAGTCCGGCCGCCATACAACACTGACACACTGATGATTGGCTATGTAAACAACGAAATGGCTGATCATCAGTTTTTTTTGTTCGATATTTTTTTCTACAATTGTATTTGAATCAATACAAATCCAGATGGAAGTAACAAGGACATTTGACCTGATTATGTGGAATTGTGAAAAATTTCCACGTGAGGTTATGTTTGGCGGAAAAGTTGAAAAAGAATGGGTAACCTATTCTACTGATAAGATAAAAGAACTGACTGACTATTTCTCTTATGGGATGATGGCAATGGGTTTTAAAAAGGGAGACCACATTGCAACGATTACAGGAAACAAGGCTGAATGGAACATTGTTGACCATGGCCTTGCACAGTGCGGAATGATTCATGTGCCTATCTATCCTACAATAGGCATGGAGGAGTATCGGTTCATCCTTGATCATTCAGAAGTTAAAGCAGTCTTTGTTGCAAACAAAAGCATTTACAATAAGGTAAAAGATTTTATCCCTGAACTAAAAACCATAAAAGAGGTATTTTCGTTTGACATGGTTGAAGGGCTCCGTACTGTCACTGATATCATTGACCTTGGAGAAAGACATCAGTTTGATTTCGCGGCTGAGGCAAAAGCAATAAGAGACAGCATCCAGCCATCAGATATTGTTACGATAATATATACCTCTGGAACCACAGGAACATCAAAGGGTGTTATGCTTACACACGCCAACCTTGTTCACAATTTCAAGGAGACAAGCTATGCCCATGAAATAGGCTATGGCTTCAAAGCCCTTAGTTTCCTTCCGCTGTGTCATGTATATGAAAGAATGATGAATTACAACTTTCAATATAAAGGCACCTCAATATACTACATTGAGAATATGGGAGCAATTGCTGAGATTATGAGGGAAATAAAGCCTAATATATGTAATGTGGTCCCCAGGTTGCTTGAGAAGATATATGACAATATTATTAGCAAAGGTAAAAACCTCCCATGGATCAAGAAGCAGATCTTTTTCTGGGCTGTAAACCTTGGCCTGAAATACAGAGTAAAAGGGAACACATGGTTCTACAAGTCGCGACTCTACTTTGCCCGCAAGCTTGTCTTCAATAAATGGTGTGAGGCACTGGGTGGCGAGCTAAAGGTTATGGTATCAGGAGGAGCAGCACTACAGTCGCGGCTTGAAAAGATCTTCTGGGCAGCAGGGATGCCGGTTTTACAGGGTTATGGTCTCACAGAAACCTCTCCTGTGATAGCTGTAAATCCGTTCCGTATACCTGACATAAAGCTTGGAACAGTAGGTCCTGTGCTGAACGGGGTGACGGTGAAGATAGCTGACGACGGTGAGATTCTGTGCAAAGGACCGAACGTGATGAAAGGATATTTCAAGGCACCTGAACTGACATCTGAAGTAATTGACAGCGAAGGATATTTTCATACCGGCGATATTGGCCAGATAGAAGATGGCAGATTCCTGAGAATAACAGACCGCAAGAAGGAGATGTTTAAACTGTCGGCCGGGAAATATATTGCACCACAACCAATAGAGAACAAAATCAAAGAGTCATTCTTTGTAGAACAGGTAATGGTTATCGGAGAGAACCAGAAATTTGCCAGTGCCCTGATATCTCCAAACTTCACTTATCTCCACGACTGGTGTTTTCTCCACAAGTTACAGTATCGCGATAATGCTGAACTGATAGAGCTACCGGAAGTTGTTGAGAGATTCTCACGTGAGGTACGGGAAGTAAATAAAACTCTCGGAGAGTATGAACAGATAAAACGTTTCAGACTGGTGACCGAAGAATGGACCCCGCAGTCAGGGGAACTCTCCCCCACCCTTAAACTCAGAAGAAATATCGTGAAGGATCGCTACCGTGAAATAATAAATGAGATCTACTCTATCAAAGAAAAGGAGACAGTAGTTGACAAGATGGTTGAGAGAATTATTAACGGAGTGAATGGCATTTTAAAGAATCTGCCGAAATTTTAACATAGCAGACTATGATTCTGAAGGGAGGTAAGCATCTACCTCCCTCTTTTTTTATAGCTTTGTATATTAATAACACAAAATGGTGAAACTGGGATTAATCTTATCCGGTACGATTCTTGCTTTAGTCTCTGTCTGTTCATGCTCCTCCGGAGTATGTTTTGAGGATACTGATCCTCTGGTCTTAACATACATGTATTCAAATGACACCAAAGAACTACTAGCATGTGACTCTGTCAGGATAACCGCGATAGCACAAGCAGGTGATTCATTGCTCTTTTCATCAGAATCAGTTTCTCAGTTTTCCTTTGAACTTGATCCTGCATCCCAACAATCGGTTCTGGTATTTAGCATAAATACATCTAATGACACTGTGACAATCACTTATACGAACACTCCGCACCTCATCTCCCCTGAATGCGGATTTACTTTCTACAACAACATCTCTGA
>QKCK01000229.1 GCA_003245695.1 Bacteroidota bacterium
ACTCTTATTGTCCTCAAAGTCAATAAATTCATATCAGCCACTGTCTCAACCACTCTGATCTATGATGATGACATTAAGATACTTGATCCTGACACAGGGAATAGTTGCGCACGTACGCAGTTTAAGGAGGTTATCGGAGTAGGGTTTACCTATAAATTTGGCAAGTAGTACAATCTGCAGTGGTTGCTGAAAACTATAAAACATTAATAATTAAGATAATCCATTCTGGTGTAAAAACAGATACATGTATTATGAAAAGACTGATCTTTTGTATTATGCTGTCACTGGGAGGTTTTACTCTCATTGCCCAGGATCTTAAGCCCATTATGCTGAAAGCACCTGATATGACCAGGGGATGCAATATTATGCAGGCCTTTGGTAATCGTGCCTCTGTAACAGATGTCGACTCCAGAGACTTATCAATTCAGGATCTCTCAGATCTTTTATGGGCCGCTTTTGGCATCAACCGCCCGGAATCGGGCAAACGTACTGCCCCATCGGCAATGAACTCCCAGGATATTGACATCTATGTGTTTCTGGCCAGTGGTGTTTATCGGTATGATGCCATTGAGAATACCCTCATACCTGTTGTTGCTGGTGATCACAGGTCTGTTATCAGAGGAAGGGGCTTCAATAACGCTCCTGTCTTCCTTCTTCTTGTGAGTGATATTTCCCGTTTTAAGCATGGTGACGAAGCGTTGCGCGTAGGGTGGGCAAATATGGACGGAGGCATTGTTTCTGAAAACATTGCTCTTTTCTGTGCCGGCGTTGGCATGGGGACACGCCCGAGAGCCGGAATGCCGGTGGATGAGTTAAAAGAGCTTCTTTGGCTCACTACTGATCAGAGGCTTATCCTTAATCACCCTGTGGGATATCTGTCAAAACAATGATGATTTATAAGAGTCAGTGCTGTTGAAACACTGACTTTTTTATTTAATTTGCCGTGTCAAAACAATAATAATGCTTAAACTCATTACACATCCGCTTATAATACATAAGCTATCACAGATAAGACGTAAAGAAACAGGCACAAAAGACTTCAGACAGAATCTGGACGAAATAGCCGGCCTGATGGCATATGAAATCACCAGGGACATACCCTTGCAGGAAATAGACATTGAGACTCCTGTCTCTGAATGCCATACCGGAGAAATGGCTAAGGAGATTGTCCTTATTCCGGTTCTTCGTGCAGGGCTTGGTATGGTTGATGGAATTACCAGTCTCATACCCACTGCCAAAGTAGGGCATATTGGAATGTACCGTGACCATGAGACGCTCTGTCCAATGGAATACTTTGCCAAATTCCCGCCAAACCTGCCCGACTCAATTGTGATGATCCTTGACCCTATGCTTGCTACAGGCGGAAGTGCCAGTGCTGCTATCACGGCCATTAAGAAGAGAGGAGCAAGAACTATAAAGCTGGTTTGCATTGTAGGTGCCCCTGAAGGTGTAAAGAAGATACAGTCAGACCACCCTGATGTGGATATATTCCTCTCTGCCCTCGATGAAAAGCTCAATGAGAATGGCTATATCGTTCCTGGGCTGGGCGATGCCGGCGACCGTCTCTTTGGAACCAAATAGAATTATCTCTGGCAGTTATCAACAGACTGTCTCAACAAATAAAAAACACTTTATATTCGTAATCGTTAAACCGTTAATCAGATTATCACTATCAATCTCTGGTTCCGGTCTTATCAAATTAATTTTTAACTTAACCTTTACACAATAATACTATGGGTCTTAAGAATCGCCTCATAATAATGAACTTCCTGCAGTTTTTTGTATGGGGGTCATGGCTTATCACAATTGGCAACTACTGGTTTCAGACAAAAGAATGGTCAAGTTCAGAATTCGGGATAATTTTTTCCACAATGGGAATTGCCTCACTCTTCATGCCTGCGATTGCAGGGATGATTGCTGACAGGCTGCTGAATGCTGAGAAGGTATATGCATTGCTTCACTTATGTAGTGGTCTCACTCTATTTTTGCTGCCACAGGTAAACGACCCTGTAACATTCTTCTGGGTAATGCTGGTAGCCATGATATTTTACATGCCTACCATTGCCCTGGCAAATTCTATTGCATATACCGGTCTGAAGAATAAAAACTATGATATTGTTAAGAGCTTCCCTCCTATAAGGGTCTTTGGAACAATAGGGTTCATTGCTGCAATGTGGGTGGTTAACCTTACCGGCAATAAAAGCTCAGCTAATCAGTTCTATATTGCTGCATCTGTCTCAATACTACTGGGACTTTACTCCTTCTCACTGCCTAAATGCCCCCCTAACGGAAGCAGCGGTGAAAACAGATCGTTTGCAAAAAGACTGGGCCTGGATGCTTTCAAACTCTTCAAGAGTAAAAAGATGGCTCTCTTCTTCATATTCTCAATGTTCCTGGGGGCTGCGCTCCAGCTTACAAATGCCTACGGGGATGTCTTTCTTGACGACTTCAAGAAAATACCGGAATATGCCAATTCATTTGTTATCAGATACTCAACAATAATCATGTCTATATCACAGATATCAGAAACGCTCTTCATACTTGCTATACCTTTCTTCCTCAAGCGCTTTGGAATAAAAAAGGTGATGTTAATAAGCATGATTGCCTGGGTACTTCGATTCGGACTCTTCTCCTATGGCAATCCTGCAGAAAACCTGTGGATGATAATCCTATCATGCATAGTATATGGTATGGCATTCGACTTCTTTAATATCTCAGGATCACTATTTGTTGAGACCTCTACTGACCCTTCAAACCGTTCAAGTGCTCAGGGGCTCTTCATGATGATGACCAACGGCATCGGCGCTATTTTTGGCAGCGCTACAGCAGGATTTGTAATTAAAAACTTCTTCACTTCAGGAGAAAATGTAAAAGACTGGCATTCTATATGGCTGGCATTTGCAATATATGCCCTCGTGGTGGCCATACTCTTTGGTATCCTCTTCAAACATAAACATGATCCGAAAGCAATAGAGGGGGCTCAGATATAATAACCAGCTGCCTGAAGAAACGAATATGAAAACAGGCTGATGAACATTACAGACTACTATTCACTGTTGGGGTTAAAACCCGGCGCTACAGTCCAGGAGATAAAAAAGGCCTACAGAATTAAGGCTCTTCAATATCACCCCGACAGGAATCAGTCGCCTGATTCATCAGAGAAATTTGTTCGGATATCAGAGGCATATCAATATCTGCTCACATATAATAATTATAGTCTTGTCTCCGAGGAGGAACGCGAGAGGGCATACTCTGCGTGGATACAATACCGCCGGGAACAGGCCCGCAGAAAAGCAGAAGAATATGCTAAAGCCTCATACCAGGAGTTTAAAAAGAGTGAGCTGTATAAGAGCTCATACGCCATTGACGGCAGAATGCTGGTATTTGGATTCATACTAAGCTCCTCAATAATTATATACTCTCTTTATGGATATAATTACAGAGTTGAGCATGCCTCAAATCCGAAAGAGATGCCCTCTCTTACATTCATGTTACTGACAGTAGCATTGGGAATACTTTTCCTGATAATCACTCTGCTTTATTACCTAGCCTGGAGAGCTGAAAAGGAGAGACAGAAAAACGATAATAATTGAACAATAATAAAAAAGTATGTTGATGCGTTGATGCGTTGATGCGCTCAGCCATTCTCAGATGATCATGATTAACTGTTTAATTCCCGGGTGTGACATTACCCGTCAAAGTATGATTCAGGCTGATTCTTTATCTTACAGAAATTTCAGCTTATCTCTACAAAATTAAATTTCATGTTCAGAATAGTTGAGAAATACTCACCTTTTTCAAGTATATCATCATCACCCTCTTCATAATACCATGTCACAATAAGTCTCTTCTGCCGAAGGGTTAGTAATAATAATTTCTGAAGAACGAATATTATCTGTTTGGCAGAGGCTGAATTGAAGTATTCAAGTGTAAATTCAACATTTGTTGTCTCTGCAGGTGATTTGAGATACTCCTCGATCCATGAATGTACAGGTTCAAAAAAGCCGCGGGCATCTTCTGATATTGAACGCCCGGATATTTTAATCAATCCCTCAGGCCCCAGGTACACTTCAGGTGTTTTCTTGGTAGCTTCAATTTTCTTTCCCACGACCGAAGATTTTTAGAATTGTTTTTGTTATCGTGATATTTAATCAACAGCATTATAAAGTTAATTAAAAATTTGATTATTAAAGTTGTCAATTGAAATAGATAATTGACCCTTCTCTATCAGTCGTATCATCTCAGTTATTTTTTTATTTACCGGCACCTCAACACCCAGTCGTTCCGCATTATCAACAATAAAGCCATTCAGGTATGTTATCTCCGTTGGTTTTCCTCTTTCAAGTGACTGAAGGCTTGATGATTTCAGACGACGATATTTAAACCCAATGACACGTATTGTAAGATCGCGGCGCAGGTCAGCGAGGAAACCACTGCCGGCGATGAACTTATAGAAATCAAGTCTGCCACCAAATGTTTCAATGTTGATATCCATTGCGTCAGCCACCCTGACAGCTTCACGTATTACATTTACAAAGACACGCCTCATCCGGGGAATGGAGAGCATCTCTCCAAGGTAAAGTCCACAGACAGCCCCGGGAGAAGTAATACAAGAATTGATAATCAGTTTTGCGTAAAGATGTCCAAGAATATTATCAGATGCCTGTGCCGGAACAACTGCAGACATCATATTTACCAATGCTTCCAATATATAATCAGGTTTGCGGTCGAGATATCCGAGTATAAAATCACCTGCTGATGTCATTTCCAGTTCACCAGGAGAAGTCATTGTTGCTCCCCATCCCACCACACATCCGACAGTCTTATCCACACCTGCAATTTTTGCCAGCTCATATTCGCAGATACCGTTCTGCATTGAGACTACCAGGCCGCCATCATTTAACAATGGCAGGCTCTCCTGTGCTGATGATGCCATATCACCTGCTTTTGTAGCCAGAAGGATCAGATCAGCCTTTTCAGTCAACTCTGATATTTTTGCAACAGCCGGCATAGTGACGGTAAATGCTCCTCTGTATCCCGTTACATGAATGCCTTCACTCCTGATCTTATCTGCATACTCACGATACTTGGCTACAAGTGTGACATTATAGCCTCCCTTTTTGAGCAATGCTGCCGTAATGCCGCCAATAGCACCAGCTCCTACAACTACAACTGATGGATTATCCTTTATCATATTTCTATACTTCAAATCGTGCCTGTGGTGAAACTGAATGATCAGCAAACTCGTTGCGTAAATACTTATAGTATCCGGTTACGCCTATCATTGCTGCATTATCGGTTGTATAACGAAACTCCGGAAGAAAAAGATTCCATCCTCTCTTCTTTGCCTCTGATGTTACTGCCTCTCTTAAACCGGAATTGGCTGAAACACCCCCTGCTATACCAATCTCCTTAATGCCTGTGGCTTTTGAAGCCTTAACCAGTTTTGAAACGAGAATATCAATTATAGTATGCTGTAATGATGCACACAAATCGTTCTTATTATCTTCCATAAAATTTTCATTCTCAGCTATCATATCGCGAAGAAAATAGAGAAAACTCGTCTTCAGGCCTGAGAAGCTGAAATCAAGCCCGGCTATCCTTGGCTTCGCAAAGGTGTATGCATGGGCATTACCTTCCTTTGCCATCCGGTCAATTACAGGACCACCCGGATAAGGCAGATCCATCACTTTTGCACATTTGTCAAAAGCCTCGCCTGCCGCATCATCAATAGTGTTACCTATGAGTTCCATGGAGAGATAATCTCTGACCACAATAAGCTGCGTATGTCCTCCTGATACCAGGAGACAGAGGAAGGGGAATGAGGGAGTTCTGTTTTCACGACCGTGCTCCTTTGCAAAATGTACCATTACATGTGCTTGCAGATGATTTACATCTATCAGGGGGATATTCCGTGCCAGGGCGAAACCCTTTGCGAAAGATGTTCCCACCAGCAAAGACCCAAGCAGACCAGGCCCCCTGGTAAAGGCAACAGCATTTACATCACCGGCACTCTTCCCGGCTTTCATCAAAGCCTGATCGACAACTGGTATGATATTTGCCTGATGAGCCCTGGAGGCAAGCTCAGGCACTACACCTCCATATGCCTTATGTACATCCTGATTTGCAATAAGATTTGAGAGCACATAGCCATCACATATTACCGCTGCTGATGTATCGTCACATGATGATTCTATGGCTAGTATGGTTATGCTCATTTCTCCTTTGTTTTCGGTTTTATTTAAACTATATTCGCTTCCGGTTAGTCCGTGCTATCAATGACCAAAATTATTAAAAAAATCGTCAGAACAAGTACCGTTACTCTGGCCATATTGCTTACCATAATAGGCATAACAGCTGTTATTGCACGTACACCAGAATTTCAAAGCTACATCACAAGACAATTTACCGGATATCTGTCCGACAGGCTTGGCACACACATATCTGTTGGCAAAGTCTCATATTCCTATTTTAACAAACTAAATATATACGATGTTCTCATAGAAGACCAGAACCAGGATACACTTTTGTCTGTTGAACATATATCTCTCAGAATTAAAGAGCTAAAACCATCCAGCCGCCAGTTCAGATTCTCTGTGGCTGAGATATATCGACCTGATTTCAGGCTTATAACTGATACAACTGGCATGCTTAATCTTAGATGGTATCTGAATCTGGTAAAAAGCGACAAGGAAAGAGACACAACCAAAAACATTCTTTTTTCAATCCCTTCAGCATCATTATATGATGGTTCTTTCCAATTGATTAATAAAACTGACACCTCTTCCCACCCTGCCGGGTCAGTTGCTTTCAATAATATGAAAGTAAAAGGAATAACAGGTAGCGTAAAAGAATTTACTGTAAGACCTGACTCTGTATACTTCTCTCTGATAGGCATGATATTATCTGAGACTACAGGCCTTGAAGTATATGATGCAGATATGAACGTTACTATCAGAAACCAGGATCTCATCTTCAGAAATGTCAGACTGGTATCGGAGAGTAGTATAATCAACTCCCCGCAGATAGCCCTGCTGCCTGTAGACAGTATTGGGTTCTCTGATTTCATCAATAAAGTAAAACTTGATGTACACCTTGACCGTTCACTTCTTGGCACCAGCGATCTGGCTCTCTTTGCTCCCCTGTTCAGATCCCTGGATGAGTCATTCTACATAGCAGGTAATTTCTCAGGAACAGTTTCTGAACTTAACGGCAGGAAGGTTGACCTGGAATACCGGTCTAGCACTAAATTAAGATGTGATTTTGACATATCTGGCCTTCCTGTAATAGATAACACTTTTGCATTTATAGAGGTCTCTGAATTCAGAACAACAGCTGATGAAATAGAGAGTATAAAAATTAAAGGAAAAAAAGATATTGCTATTCCAAAAGCTGTTCATGATATGGGGAAAATATCCTTCGGCGGAAATTTCACAGGTTTCAATACCGACTTTGTAGCCTATGGAACCATCAGAACAGAGAAAGGCAACTTTTCTACCGATATCTCTTTCAGACCTGACACAACAAACACATTTCATTTTGAAGGATTGCTTAAGGCAAGAGATGTGGATATGGCAACAATTACAGGTAATCCCAAACAACCTGGAAAACTTTGGTTACATGCCGACATGGACGGTTATTCAACCTCACTTAAACACTTTGCCGCAAATATCAACGGAGCTATTGATAGCGTTGGCTTCAATGATTATATATACCGAAACATAACTCTTCAGGGCAAAGTCACAGAGAAAAAATGGGATGGTAAAGTAGTGGTGGATGACGAGAATATCAAAATGGATCTGTTAGGTAGCTTTGATTTTACAGGCTTGCTCCCAAAGTTTAATTTTACTCTTGATCTCGAGAACTCAGATCTATATAATCTCCACCTGATAAAAGGAGATACTCTCTTTAAAGCATCAGCCCTGCTGACAGCTTCTTTTGAAGGTAATAACATTGACAACCTTGACGGAGAGATGAGACTTATTAAGTCAAATCTGATAAATTCAACAGGTGAAATAGCCATAGACTCTCTGGTTATCAGTTCAACTGTTGAAAAGGGGGTACCTCTGATTACCCTGAACTCCGACATCATTGATGCAGAGATCAGGGGACCACATAACTATGCCTCAATAAGCTCAGCAATAAAAGCTGAGCTCTCTGACCTCTTTCCTTCTAAGTACAAGCCGCCTTCTTCAAAGAAAGAACTTGAGAAAAACAACTTCGCATTCAAGGTCACATTTGAAGAGATAAACAGATTAAATGAGTTTCTCGGCAGTGGAATAAGGGTAGAACCCAACAGCCATCTATATGGTGTTTTTAATCCTGACTCATCATATATAACTGTTAGTTTCAGATCGGGATTTCTTGGAGCGGGCGGTACCTACCTGAGTAATCTTACCGCCGATGCAATGGTAACGGGAAGTATGCTGAACATAAACATAGCATCAGATACATTAAGAATGCCCGACAAATCAAAAATCATGAATGTGGCTGTGGGTCTCAGTTCACACCCTGATACTATTGATCTTGGAATATTATGGGATAATAATGACAATGGCAACACTGTTGGAGAGATAAAAGCAAAAGGCTTTATATCATTAAACGAAACCCACAATCCAACCCTGAGGATAGAGATATTACCTACTGAGACATATGTAAATCATATTGCCTGGCAGATAAATCCATCAACAATACTTATTGACTCTGTATCAACCTCTTTTAATAATATTCTGATTAACAGCAACAATAACTATTTCTGCCTTGATGGTAAAGTGTCACCTGATCCGGGTGACAATATCACCTTCTCATTTGAAGGGCTTAACCTTGATTATCTTAATAAAATAAGTACCAGACGAGGCACAACGGATGATGAGGGCGAAGGAATGGAAATGGTGGTAGGTGGAAGACTTGATGGCAATATTGAGGTCTCCGACATAAAAAAGGGTTTAAGGATTGAAAGTGATGTGAGGATAAATGACTTTACCTTCAACGGAAGCCCCTATGGAATGGTAAGCGTTTTCAGCGAATGGGATTCAAGGATAAAAGCTGTAAGAATAGATATCACTAATAGCTTTGAAGGTGCAAGATTCTTTGATATCGCAGGCACATACAAGCCTTCAGGTAACATACTGGATCTTAATGCCTCATTGTCAGGTATGCCTGTTAATGTTATTAATCCGATAATAAAATCATTTGCCTCAGATGCCAGGGGTCTTGCTTCAGGCAGAATAAAAGTGAAAGGTAAAATCAACCAGCTGATGCTTACAGGAGGAGTTAAAGCTGAGGATGCATCACTGAAAATTGATTTCCTGAAAACAAGATACTTTTTCAATGACAGCATCCGGTTCACAAAGAGAGGGATTGAATTCAAAAACATCAGACTGCTCGATGAGAAGAAAAACCAGGGGACCTTTAACGGTATAATAGCACATAATGGTTTTAAAGATATTTATATTGACCTCAGCTGCAATTTTAAAAACTTCATGGTCCTTAATACCACAAGCAAAGACGCAGATTTCTTCTATGGCACAGCCTATGCTACAGGAATAATAGGCATAAAAGGACCCACAAACAGGATTGCATTTAATATCTCTGCGCGTACAGAGAATAATACCTCATTCAATGTGCCAATGAATTCCGGTGCAACTATGGGTGAATATCCCTATATACTCTTCCTTGACTCCAGAACAAGCAGCCATACATCATTTGCGCAGAATATAATGTTCGAGAAAAAGGAGAAGAAAGCAGGGATAGATTTCAATCTTGACCTGGAGGTGACACCAAATGCGCTTGTACAGCTAATAATGGATTCGAAAACCGGAGATATCATAAAAGGCCGGGGCTCAGGAAATCTGAATATAGGCTTAAACCCGAAAGGAGAGATAAAAATGGCGGGGGTATATGTCATAGGACCTGGAAGTACATACCTCTTCACTCTTGGCAACGTAATAAATAAACCCTTTGATATAAAAGAAGGCGGCACCATTACCTGGAACGGCGGTATAACTGATGCTGTACTTGATCTGAAGGCAATTTATCCCACACGTGCATCATTAAATGACATCTGGCCTGAGATAGAAGCATTCAGAAAAAGAATAGATGTTGAATGTCAGATTAACCTGACAGGAAAGCTTATGAACCCGGCTGTCACACTCGGCGTTGAGGCGCCTAATGCTGACGATGAGACACGTGAATATCTCAAGATGGCAGTAAACACTGATGAGGCAATGACAAGACAGTTCCTGTGGTTACTGGTAATGAATAGTTTTTATCCCGATCCTGTGTTATATACTGCTTCTACAGTGGAATCGACCACTCAGGGTGCTTCTGCCCTGGGGGTCACAACAACTGAAATGTTATCAAACCAGTTCAGTAACTGGTTGTCACAGATAAGTAACGACTTTGACATCGGCTTTGCATACAGGCCGGGTAATGACCTTACCCCACAGGAGGTAGAGGCTGCTTTTTCAACACAGCTTCTCGACAACAGGGTTACTTTTAACGGTAATGTGGATGTGGGAGGAAAACAGACAAACACTAATGCAGGTAATATAACCACTGACTTTACACTTGAATATAAGTTAACAGACAAATTAAAGTTCAAAGCCTTTAACAGGGCAAACGATGATGTACTTTATGAGAAACCACCATATACACAGGGCTTTGGTATTCTCTACAGACATGAGTTCAATAAGATAGGTGATCTCCTGAAGAAAAAGGAGAAAAGCGACAAAAAAGAGGGGGAGAAAAACAAGAAAGAATAAAATATTAACCTGGTTGTCATTTTTTGTTTACTCTTGATAATTACACAGCATTTTGCGCGTTTTTTTATATATTCGCCGGGAAAGCCGGGATGGCTTTACAAGGATATTTGGATAATAAACTTTAAAACAGATAAGAGATGGTTTTTGAAAATACTATGCTGCTCAATGTTGCTGGTGTAGCACCAGGAAAAGAGGCATCAATGTCCTTATTCGACCTCTTCCTTGCAGGGGGATGGGTTATGTATCCTATTCTGCTCCTTTCATTTATCGCGCTGTATATCTTTATCGAGAGGTATATTGTAGTTAAGAAGGCCGCCAGACCTGATATCAACTTCATGAACCGCATTAAGGATTATATGCATGATGGTAAGGTCGATGCAGCCCTGCAGCTCTGCAGGTCAACTGATTCACCCGAAGCAAGAATGGTGGAAAAAGGCATCACCCGCCTGGGCCGCTCACTGAGTGATGTAAGCACCGCTATCGAAAACGTAGGTAAACTTGAGATATATAAGCTGGAGCGAGGCTTCCCTACCCTGGCAACAATAGCCGGTGCAGCACCTCTGCTAGGTTTCTTCGGGACTGTAATAGGTATGATAAAAGCTTTCTATGAGATGTCTATGGCAGGAAACAGCCTTGATATCAGCACCCTCAGTAGTGGCATCTATATCGCACTTATAACTACCGTTGCCGGTCTTATAGTCAGTATCCTTGCTTACTTTGCGTATAACACACTGGTAGTAAGGGTTGAACGTGTTGTATTCAACCTTGAGAGCACATCAGTAGAGTTTATGGATATCCTGAATGAACCTGTCAAATAGCATCTGAAATGGCAATATCAAACAGAAATAAGGTTGGCATTACATTCAGCAATGCTGGGATGTCAGATATAATTTTCCTGTTGCTGCTGTTCTTTATGCTAACCTCAACACTGGTGCAACCAACAGCCCTGAAGCTGCTCCTGCCAAAAGGATCAGCCCAGACCTCAGCCAGGCCTATGACAACTATCTCAATAACAAAGGACCTTCAGTACTTTATTGAGGATCAGCCTATTGATATTGAGAACCTGGAGGCTGCATTACAGACTAAACTTGGTGCAGACCCCGAGATATATATTTCACTACATGCTGACAGAAGTGTTCCTGTTGAATATGTTGTGGAGGTAATGAATATTGCTGCAAAGAACAAATACAAACTGATACTTGCAACAACGCCGAAATAGTTACGACAGCTCTCCTGGTGAAAAGAGGAAGGGATTGTTATGGAGCACCGTGGTGCATATCCTGATCTTGATACTTATATTCACACTAACGTTTAAGATCGAAATCCCTGAGCCTGTTGAGGAGGGTCTTCTTGTCAACTTTGGGTTTGACCAGACAGGAGAAGGTCTGTTCGAACCTGAACCATCACCGGCACAACAACCTGTTGCAACTCAGCCTGATGTCGCAGCTGAAAAAAGCGTGGAGGAGGCAGTGCCCACACAGGACTTTGAAGAGGCACCTGAGGTAAAAAAGGTGGATCCGGAAGCAGAGAAAAAGAGGCTGGAGGCTGAGGCAGAGAAAAAAAGGCTGGAACAGGAAAAAGCCGAACGTCTGCGTAAAGAACAGGAAGAGAGACGACTGGCAGAGATATCAAACAAGACAAAAAATGCCTTTGGTAACACAGGCAATACGGGCACTACAGGTCAGAGCGAGGGTATAGCAGGTGGAACAGGTAACCAGGGTGTTGAATCGGGAACTCCCGGAGTACGTAATTATGGCCCCGGTGGCGGAACAGGTGATGCCGGTGTATCGTTCGACCTTACTGGAAGGAAGGAGATTTCTCTTCCCGTACCCAATTATGACTACCAGGGTGAGGGTAAAGTTGTGGTAGAGGTGACGGTTGACAAATCTGGTGTGGTAACAAAAGCTGTTGCCGGCGTAAAAGGATCAACAACCCTCGACGAATATCTTCTTAAAGTAGCCAGAGACGCCGCCATGAAAGCACGTTTTGACGCAAGTCCCAATGCACCTGTCATACAGAAGGGTACCATCACTTATATCTTTAAACTGAAATAATCTTTAACAATATAAAAAAAGGATGTCATTCAGACACCCTTTTTTTTATATATCCAATTATGATCAGCTGAATAGCGGATAATCCTTCATCATCTTCACAACCCTCTCTCCTACTGCCTCTATTGCCTTCTCATTCTCAGTATTGATGATAACCTCATCAATCATCTCCACTATCTTTGACATATCCCCTTTGACAAGT
>QKCK01000153.1 GCA_003245695.1 Bacteroidota bacterium
TGGTATCAGTTCAATATCCCGCTGGCCGATTATGATAAAGCAATAGGTACTATCAGTGATTTCAAGTCTATCCGCTTTATGAGGATGTTTTTAAGGGGTTTTGATGAGGATATCTTCCTCCGTTTTGCACGTCTTGAACTGGTCAGGGCGGAGTGGAGAAAATATAACCTCTCATTTTTTGAGGGCGGAGAACGTATTACTATACCAGAGGATGATGATGGTACCTTTGAGATAAGTTCAGTGAGCATTGAAGAGAGTGCCTCCAAGGAACCTGTGAACTATGTTCTGCCTCCTGGTTTTACGCGTGAGATCGATCCTTCAAACACACAGCTTACAGAGCTCAATGAGCAGGCAATGGTAATGAAAGTAAAGGATCTGACAGATGGTGATGCCAGAGCTGCATATAAGACAATGAATCTCGATATGCGCCGATATAAACGACTGAAGATGGAGATTCATGCTGAGGCTATTACCGGCGAACCATTGCAAAATGATGAGTTAAGAGCTTTCATACGTATAGGGTCTGACTATAAAGGTAACTTCTATGAATATGAAATTCCCCTTGAGTTAACTCCTCCGGGACGATATGAAGACGACGATGACAATGACCGCGCTATAGTATGGCCTTCATCCAACAGTATGGATATTATCCTTTCTGACCTGGTAGATGTAAAGCAGGCAAGAGACGGAGCTATGAGTACTCCGGGATCATCAATAAGTCTTTCTGATATCTATTCGGTTGATTCGGAGACAGCACGTATTTCGGTATGCGGAAACCCTAACCTAAGCAATATAAAGGTTATCATGTTAGGTATCCGTAATCCTATTAAAACAAGGGACCCACTTAATGATGATGGCTCATCAAAATCAGCGGAGGTGTGGGTTAATGAGTTGCGCTTAAGCGACTTTGATGAGGATGGAGGTTGGGCTGCCAATGCTCAGTTGCAAACACGTCTGGCTGACTTCGGGACATTCAATGTGGCCGGACAGACAAGTTCTGTCGGATGGGGTACCATTGAATCCAAGATGAATGAGAGGAGTACAGAGAGTGTACTTAAATATGACCTCTCAGCCAACCTTGAACTGGGCAAGTTTTTCCCTGAAAAAGCAGGTGTGAGAATCCCACTATATGTCGGCTATTCTGAGAGCTCAGTGACACCTTACTATGATCCGCTTAACCCTGATGTAACACTGAAGGAGACACTTGCCGAAGCAAAGAGTAGTGCTGAACGTGATTCAATAAGAAATATATCAACTGAGATATCAAGAAGAAAGACGGTTACGATAAGTAATGCAGGTATTACCAGGAGGGGCGAGAAACCCCATTTCTGGGATCCTGCAAACCTCAGTATCAATTATACCCGAAGCGAGATATTTTCTTCCGAACCCGAGACAGAGATAGACCTTGAACGTACTTTCAGAGGAGGGATAACTTATGACTTTGAGGCACAACCAAAGAATATCACTCCTTTTAAATCGGTCAAGTTTCTGAGTGCTCCTGCTTTTAAACTCATAAAGGAGGCAAATTTCTATCCTTATCCTAAGCATATTACTTTCAGGTCTGAGATCTACAGATATTATAATGAGGTAAAGACAAGAAATCTCAGCAGCTCTGATCTTCTTATTGAGCCAACATTTACAAAGGAGATGCAGTGGTCTAATTATTATGATATCAAATATGATATTACCAAGCAGCTGAAATTTGACTTTACTGCAAACAGCATAGCCAGGATTGATGAACCGGAAGGGCCGGCAGACAAGAACAGGTATCCGGCACTGTATGATCAATGGAAGGACTCTGTAATTACTAATCTGCTTAAATTTGGAAGAACGACAAGCTATTATCATTTCTTCAACGTAAACTATAATGTTCCGGTAAATAAACTGCCGATGTTGTCGTGGCTTAACTCAAATCTGAGGTATGCAGGGCGTTATGACTGGCTGGCAGGTACTCTTTATCCGGATACTGTTGATATCAACCTTGGTAATACAATAAAGAATTCAGGTAGTGGGTCACTCACCCTTCAGGCAAATATGACAAATCTCTACAACAAGTCATCATTTCTGAAGGGTATTGAAACCCAGACACAACCAGGGGCTTCAAAAAGGATGAACCTTGGCTTTGATGAGGTGAAATATGAACGTGCCGGATTAAAATTTCAGTCTGGGAAGCCAAAATTTATAAATCATAATCTTAAGACAAGGGATGTTAAGGTGGTTGTACAGACGTCAGAGGGTAAGGAGATTATGGGAAATGTGAAGATAGTATCAGAAAACCGGATAGACTTTACCACTGATGAAGACCTGGATAATGCATCTGTTACAATAACCGGCAGGATACCGAGAAAGGAGAATCCGCTGAAGAAAGTCGGTCGATATACTGTAAGGGCATTAATGGCTGTAAGAAATGTATCAGGGACATATTCAATAGAACAGGGGCAGCTTATTCCGGGGTATCTGCCGGGAACAGATTTCCTGGGAGCCGAATATTACAGCGGCAAAATGGCTCCGGGTTGGAGATATCTCAGTGGATTCAGAGATGATGATTTCTATGACAAAGCCCTCTCCTACGGCTGGTTTACACGTGATACACTTCAGAATAGTCCGGCTACCTTTACGCGGAGAGACCAGATCAACCTGAAAGCAACTATAGAACCATTCCCGGGGCTGAGAATTACCCTGAACGCTGACAGGAGATATTCCAGGACAATCTCATCATACTATTGTGCCGACCGCTTTGGACACTTCCCTGACAGTACCAGAAATACCTCAATTAGCGGAACATTCTCAATATCTGTTATTTCATGGGGAACAGCCTTTGAAAAGGTATCCTCTGATGAAAATTATGTGTCACCTACCTTCGAAAAGTTTAAGGAGTATACCAAAATAATCTCTCAGAGAAGGGCAATGGAACGAAAGGCTATAGATCCCTCATATGATCCGGCCTTTGACCCGGTTGAGGAGTTGCCAGTCTCCGGTGATTATGCCAGCGGCTATAGTATGACATCATCTGAAGTATTATTACCTGCATTCCTGGCTGCCTATACAAAGAGAGATCCAACAAAGATTTCACTCGACCCGTTCCCCGGCATATTGCAGATGATGCCTAACTGGCAGATTAACTTTGAGGGCCTTACAAAATATGAGGCTGTAAGAAGAGTCTTTAACTCGGTAAGCCTTTCTCATCAATACAGATCTACTTACACTATTGGCTCTTTTGCATCTAATATGAGTTATAGCCCTGACGAAGATGCTATAAGCCGGATAAGGGATCTGAACTCAAATTTTGTTCCTGAGTTTGACATTAATTCAGTTACAATAAAAGAGGATTTTGCACCATTAATAAATATCGACCTTGGATGGAAGAACTCACTTACCACCAGGATTGAATACCGTAAATCACGGATTGTAACCCTTAACATGACAAGTAATCAGATAGCTGATGTCAGGAACAATGAACTTACTGTTGGGGTGGGGTACAGGTTTG
>QKCK01000168.1 GCA_003245695.1 Bacteroidota bacterium
CCAAGGCAGGTGATCAATATGCCTCATACAATGGATTAATACTCAGAAAAGGTGTTGACGCTGATTGGGCTGATAACCTTGAGGCTGACAATGACAAGCTGATGGTCAGGTACGCTGATGTACTCTTGATGGATGCTGAGGCAAAGATTGAGCTTAATGATATTGACCAGTCGGTTCTTAATGCTATTAACATGGTGAGAGCACGAGCCTATAAGGTAGATTATACTTCTGATCTCTACCCGAAAGTCACAACCACAGATCAGACAGCCCTTAGAACAATCCTCCGTACTGAACGAAGAATGGAGTTTGCTTTTGAAGGATTGAGATATAATGACATTATTCGCTGGCGCATTGCCGAGAAAGTAATGAATTATAAGAATCTGGGTCTGCCTACAAAAGTTGCTGACTGCCGCACTTATGCAAAAAATGGCTACTGGTTTCTACCGGGTATACCTCAGATTGACGAAGACGGCTGTCCGATTTGCACAACTATGACAAACTATACAAAATGCCGTGTGCTGAGTACCAGGGTATTTGATAAAAGTAAACACTATCTGTGGCCTATTCCTGCTGATGAGCAATTGCTGAATCCAAAACTGGGTAATAACGAGGGATACTAGACTATATACTTTTCAGCCGGTAGTAAATTTAATTTAGTATACTGCCGGCTGTTTTTAATTTTGTTTTTAACTTTTTATAAAGACAGAAATGGTGAACAAAAAAATTCTATTGCTATCATTGCTGGTTCTCAGTATCTTCCCTTCCCTGTGCAATGCTTCAGTCGACAAACAGGTCAAACCTGAATCGCTGAAGACTGCCTCGGCCGTACTTGATTACAGTAAAGGGGACCTTACATTGAAGATGTCAGGGATTAAGACTGATCTGGGAGCTTCTGAAGAAATCTGGGTAGTAAAGATCCAGAATCTCACTGATAATGCGAAAGAAGTTCTGTTCAGTGGAAAAGAAAACAGACCTGAGGTTGTCAGTAATGTTGATGGCTTCAGTCTTTTATATAATAAATTAGTCTCTCAGGGAACGACATGGGATGTTAGTCTCAGACTTGACTTCATTGTTCAGGGTGAAGCATTCAGGGTTGACGGGAGTATAAAGAGTAACCTGAGCGGGTGGGTTGTCTCGGGGTTTGCCGGACCTTTCATAAGCGGAATAGCTGCTGATCTTGAGTCGTTTCCACTTATTATGCCATGTGGTCTGGGACAGAAATTCACCCGTACTCCTTCGACAGATAGTCCGATTGATAAAGTGAGCTTTAAAGGCGGACTTTCCTGGTCTTTTAATAAAAAGGAAACTTCGTATGATATCAATGCAGCATATCCGTCACGTTTTGCAACAATGCAGTGGTGTGCACTTGCCGGAGAGGAAAACGGTCTCTATTTTGGTAGCCATGATAAAATGCACGGATCAAAACAGTTTAAGGTAAGATACAGGCCTGAGTCAAATACAATCGGTATAGGTTTTAATTATGACTTCACCTGTTTCGGTGGGCAGAAATGGGCAATGCCTTCACTATTTATTTACCCTTATCAGGGGACATGGCATAATGCGGCTGACTATTATCGAAGGTGGTACAATACTTCGGTTACTCTACAGGAAGTCCCGGCCTGGGCACAGAATGCTGCCGGATGGATGCTGACAATAATGAAGCAGCAGAATGAGGAGATAATGTGCACCTATGAAGGTCTTGACAGTCTATGTAAAATGTCTGTGGAGCGCGGGCTTGATTTTATAGGACTTTATGGCTGGACCCGTGGTGGTCATGATCGTTTTTATCCTGATTATGATCCGGATCCGGCACTTGGCGGAAGAGATGCTTTGGTGGCTGCTCTGAAAAAGATACATGACTACGGGAAGCATGCAATAATTTATGTAAACGGTCAGCTTATTGACATGAACGGCACCTCTTACTGGGATGAGCAGGGTAAGAAGATTACTGTTGTGAAAAGAGATGGTTCATTTGATTATCAGAAGTGGCATAAATATTCTGATGCTCCGGCACGATATCATGGTATGGCATGCCTGGGCTGCAATGAATGGTATGAAAGAATGCTTGACATGGCGGTACAGGCTAATGAACTTGGTGCTGATGGCATTATTTATGACCAGCTTGCTGTTACAGCTCCTAAATTTTGCTATTCACCTGACCATGGCCATTCTGTTCCTGCAGTGGTATATGCCGGTGACCGATACAGGCTCCTGCAACGTATAGCCGATTACATGAAAACAATCAATCCTGATTTTATAATTATGACAGAGGGCTTGTGCGATGCTGTCCTCGGATCAGTTTCCTATTTCCATGGATATGAAAACGGCGTCTATGTGCCGCTTGCTGATGAGTTTTCTGCCAGACTGAATGGATCTGCTCCTACATATATCTTTCCGGAGATGTTTAAATATACATTCCCGGAGATACTTACCACCACACGAAATCCTTCACCGGTAAATAACCGTCTTATATTGAACTATGCTACAGCCTATGGTCTGAGACAGGAACTTGAGTCGCGATACAGGGCTGATGTAAGATATCTTGAGGAAAATAGGGTTCCTGTTGCTGATGATTATGCAAATGTAATCAGCAAGCCTGTACTCGACCTGGTAACTAGCCAGGATCCGGTGGCAATGAAAAAGTATACCCGTCAGGTGATCGATTTTCAGAGAGAGAATTCCGGGATATTATGGAAAGGCAGGTATATTGATTCGGAAGGTTTCAATATCAGAAGTAGTAATAGTGTTATTGCAAAAGCATTTCAGACTGAGAACAGAATCGGGATCGTTGTATGGAACACAGGATCTGTAAGCGAAACCTTTACACTTGATGTCCCGGGTTATTCTTTCGAGTATGCCTCAGCACCCGGCATGACTGATGTTGATCCTTCAGTGCCGTTGCCTGCAGAAAGCATCTGTCTGGTAGTATGGAAAAAATAATGGTACTGACCATTGATCCGGGTAACTATAGAGATTTCTGACTATGTTTCTTAATATGTGCCGGATAAATAGTTGAAATTGAAAATGAATTTAGTATAACATGCTGTTTATGAAAAGGAACCAGAAAAATATTATCTGCTGTCTGTTACTTATGGTTATTGGATTAAGTAGCTGTGAGAAAAACACTATGATAACACTTTTTGACTCTTCAGAACCTTTCAGTGGTGACAGCATAAAAACACTCTTTGGAGGAAGCTACGAGATAAAAGAGGGTGTGATGAATGTTCATTCAGTTATTACATCTAAATACTCAGGTGTTAAATTCTATGGGAAGTGGGATCTCTCTGAATGCAATTCGCTTATTGTTTCGATTACAAATTATAATAGCAAAGAGTATATTCCTGTCACAATTCATTTGGAGGGTCCCGGAGCATCGCTTTCCAAGCAGAAATCTATCTTTCTTGAACGGGTTTATATACCTGCCGGAGCTACGCAAAAAGTTTCCATTCCTCTGCCTTCTGTTTTACCTGATACT
>QKCK01000176.1 GCA_003245695.1 Bacteroidota bacterium
CATTTTAAACTATAACCGAATATAACTAATTAGTATAAGAAAATGAAAGAACGAATTATTCAGACAGAGAGGGAGTTGCGGTTTATAAAAAAGACTTTTTCATCTGCCCTTGAGACTGCCCTTGATCTTGAGCCAGTCTCTTCTCCGTTAGCTATTGCAGAGGGAACAGGGATTAATGATGATCTGAACGGTGTTGAGATGCCAGTCTCCTTTTCAATAAAAGAGATAAAAGATAGTCGTGCTGTTATTGTGCAGTCCCTAGCCAAGTGGAAGAGGGTAAGGCTCGCAGAACTCGAAATTCCGTCAGGGAAAGGTATTGTCACTGACATGAGGGCTCTCAGACCAGATGAATCATTCACTCCTATACATTCGATATATGTTGATCAGTGGGATTGGGAGAAGCATATTGAGCCTGGCAACAGGAATATTTCATACCTGAAAAAGACAGTCCGGGATATTTACAGTGCTTTGAAGAAGACAGAAGAAAGTCTTTACCAGTCGTTTCCTTCCTACAAACCAATTCTTCCGGCTGACATAACATTTATACACTCAGAGAAACTGGCTCAGTTATATCCTGACCTGACACCCAGGGAGAGAGAGAAGAGAGTGTGCAGTGAATATGGCGCTGTATTTATTATTGGCATAGGAGGAAGGCTGTCGGATGGAAAGAGACATGATGGCAGGGCACCGGATTATGATGACTGGAGTACCCGGAATGATGATGGATATTGCGGGCTGAATGGCGATATAGTACTCTGGAATCCATGGCTTCAGATGCCTTTTGAAATATCATCTATGGGTATACGCGTTGATTCAGATGCACTCAGCCGACAGCTGGCAGAGCTTGGTTGTGCCGGAAGAGAGAAGCTGTTGTTTCACCGGATGTTACTTGATGGCATCCTCCCACAGAGCATAGGTGGCGGGATAGGACAGTCACGCGTCTGTATGTTCCTTCTGAGGAAAAATCATATCGGGGAAGTGCAGGTGGGATTATGGCCCGAGCCTGTCCGTCAGAAAGCCGTTCTTGAAGGCATTACACTGATGTAGTAATGTGAAATGTTACAATAAGAATCTTCATGTTTTCAGTTGGTTAGGTTCTGTAGTTTGTAGACTCGTGCATAGCTTATAGCCGTCATCCTATATGGTGCCGGCTTTTCTTTTTATCATTATAATTCTTTGCACGAATCCCTTGGCGGAGACCAAAATGCATCCCGGAATGCTGTCTTAAATGCGTAGGATAAAGCCGGATAGTATATTATATGATACCAGTCAGCCAGTTGAATGAAGAAAAAATGGACTTTGCTGACAGGCTTCTTATTGGCCTTAATACTCTGGATATTAACGGCAAAGTGACACAATTGAAAGCTGAATGCGACAACCGGTTGAGTAAAAAGAGTGATGTTGGCATATGATTTGTTTATATTATCTCAGCAACAGTATAAACTGAGAATTATGAGGATGAGAATAGGTGGCCTTGTCAGGCAGAGTCTGGTTGACTGGCCGGGAAATATGGTGGCGGTGATATTCACAAAGGGATGTAACTATCGTTGCAGCTATTGTCATAATCCCTTACTCGTTTTACCTGAGATGATAAACAGAACACCTGACATCCCGTCTGATGTTGTACTTGAATACCTGACACACCATAATACATGGCTCGATGGGGTTGTGGTAACGGGGGGAGAACCAACATTGCAGGCTGATCTTATTCCATTTCTGTCAGTAATAAGGGAGGCGGGGCTCAAAATCAAACTCGACACCAACGGCTCCAACCCGGCAGTATTACAAAATTTAATTGACAAAAGGCTTGTGGATTTTATTGCAATGGATATAAAAGCTGCCCTGATTCGCAATAAATATGAAAAAATAACAGGCGTGTTTGATGATATAATGCTCGAAAATGTGCTTAGTTCTATAAGTATTATAAGGGAATCGGGAGTAAACCATATGTTTAAAACCACCTTCCTGCCTCATTTTCATTCCGAATCAGAATTGGCAGAGATAAGGGAGATGCTTGGTGATAGTGAATACAATGTTCAAAAATTCAGAGCCGGAATAAATGTGAAAGAAACTACATCTCCACATCATTGCTATCAGCTCTGAAAATACCTGAAAAAAGTTTGTTAAAAAAATAACATTTAACTGTTCCTGCCGTATAAGTGGTAGATTTTAATAATGTTTTACGTAGGGAAGATGAGAATAGGGGGGATTGTAAAACGGGAGCCTTCTGTACCGGAAGGAAAAGCAACTGTAGAGATACAGGTTAAGGGATGTAATTTTAAATGTAGTTACTGTAAGCATTACGAGTTGGCTTATAATGGATTTCTCGATCGTACAGCCGATATATCAGAGACAATTGTCATAAGTTATCTTATGAGGGCAAGGCAAACTCATTCTACGGTAATCATCACCGGAGGTGAGCCGACTTTATATGAAGATCTGCCTGATTTTTTAAGTGAGATAAAGGCACTGGGGTTGAAGGTATATGTTAAAACAAATGGAACAAATCCATTGATGTTGAAAAAAATTATTGACAAGAAGCTGGCTGATCATATCTTTCTGGCGATAAAATCCGATCTGACGGCTGCTGATTATAGTACTGTTTCCGGTGTATTATCTGATGTTTATCTTGAGTCGGTTCTCAGCTCTGTCAGTATTGTGCGTGACTCAGGTGTTTCTCATAGCTTTTGTACCAGGCCATTGATCGGTACCATCACTGAAGAAAAACTGACAGAGCTCTCTTCTGTCCTGGGTGGAGATGAAAAGGTTCCTAACGAATTGGTCTCAGAACTGACAAAAGAGTACCTGCAGGCTAATTGATTTAGAAAAGAGATTGGTTATATTTGAAGTAAATTCGAAATATAATGAAACGATCTCTTATTTTCTTTCTATCAGTTATCTCTCTTTCTTCAATATCCTTTTCACAGGGTAAGATTTTGGAAAACGAGACAATGTCAAGTAAACTTCTTGGCAAAGATGTCAGATACAGTGTATATCTGCCTTATGATTACTATACCTCAACGAAGGCATATCCCGTATTGTATCTGTTGCATGGATATACTGACAATAACACAGGCTGGACTCAGTGGGGGCAGATAGACTATATTGCAAACAATGCCATTGAAGAGGGCCGATTGCCGGCCTGTATTATTTTTATGCCTGATGGTGAGGACACATGGTACTGCAATGTTGATGTAGACAAATACCCGTGGGAGGATATGTTCATCAGTGAGTTCATTCCGTTTGTTGAATCACAATATAGGTGTAGAGAAGGGAAAAGAATGCGGGCAATAGCCGGTCTTTCTATGGGAGGCTGGGGAGCACTCAAGTTATCTATGAGGCATAATGACCTCTTCGGAACATGTATAGCACTCTCTGCTGCAGTCTTTACTGATAAAGAAATGATTGAAATGTCTGAGACCCGGTTTAATGAGAGATTTTCTTCTATGTTCAGCCTCTCGTTAAA
>QKCK01000012.1 GCA_003245695.1 Bacteroidota bacterium
AGGGTGAGTGCACCCACGAGCATATCATAGGTGTTTGTCATTATGAATGCTCCTGGTTCAACATCGAGAGCAACACTCAGGGCCGCCATGTTAGGTGTGCCTCCGGTATAAACACCTATCAGCATACCTGCTATCTTGTTACACTCAGCAATTGAATCTTTAAAGAAATAAAAACCTGTTCCCACAACAATTACAACCGCCACCAATGCCAGAACCATTGAGACAAACCCCTTACCTGCAAACCTGAGCCACCTCCTGATATTCAATGAAAAGAGCAATAGTGGAATTGCCAGTGGAACAATGATAGTTAATACTGTATCCTGCAAGGCAGAAATATGGTTAGCCTGAAAGTCGCGCTCCGAGAGAACACCAGTGGTAACAAGCTCCCCAATCTCTTCCTTCGGAATATATGATCGCCCATGAAGTGCTTCTCTGTAGGTATCACTTCCTTTGGGAAGAATCCCGGTGTTACCTATTATTATGCCAATAGCATATGCAATGACAATAGTGCCTACTTTTTTCAAAACCGAAGACCTGGCTGTTATCCATATCAAAGCCATTGGAAAAAGTATATAGAAGAGAATTAACAGAACAAGTTTAACCATGTCAGAGTATTATTTATCATCTCAAAAATAAGTAAAGCGCCCTGTATGACTACAAAGCGCTTTAAAAATAGGTATTTTTGCCTTTACAGGTAAGTATTTTTACTTATCCCTGCAATCACACTCCTCAAAGCTTTTTGCATATTGTTCTATAGCTCTCTGGCTCATCCCCATGCTTGAGAAGCCTCCGTCATTAAATATATTTTGCATGGTTACCTTGCGGGTAAAGTCAGAGAAAAGCATTACGCATACGTCTGCGCAGTCTGATGCATCAGCATTACCAAGTGGTGACATTCTGTCTGAGAAGTCGACCAGGGAGTTGAACCCCGAGATTGAGGTACCGGCAGTTGTCTCTGTAGGTGATTGAGAAACAGTATTTACCCTGACATGTCTTTCCCGCCCATAAATGTATCCGAAGCTACGTGAGATGGACTCAAGTAATGCCTTTGCGTCACCCATATCATTATATCCGGCCAGGGTGCGTTGCGCTGCCACATAAGAGAGAGCTACAACAGAACCCCATTCCGTTATCGCATCCATCTTATATGCTGTCTGTAATATACGATGAAAGCTGAGGGCTGAGACATCAAATGTCTTAAGCATATTCTCATAGTTTATCTCCGGATATGGTATCCCCTTTCGTACATTGGGAGACATGCCAATAGAATGAAGAACGAAGTCTATCTTACCATCAAAGAGTTCCATCGATCTTTTAAACAAAATCTCCAGATCCTTCATGCTGGTTGCATCAGCAGGGATAACTTCACTCCCTGTCTTTTCAGCAAGCTCATTTATTGTTCCCATCCTTAATGCCACGGGAGCATTGGTAAGGACAATCTTTGCACCCTGCTGCCAGGCACGTTCAGCAACATGCCATGCAATTGATTTTTCGTTAAGAGCACCAAAAATTATTCCTTTCTTTCCCTCGAGTAGATTTGTGGTCATAGTTTATTTATTTAAATGTTATATGATGAGAATATTTCAGGGTGATCAGCCATTGTTAAGCAGCTCACCTGCATTCTTCAAAGCTGCTTCAGTTACTGTGCTGCCACTGAGGAGCCTGGCTAATTCCATCAAACGCTCATCCCTGTTTAACAATCGTATCCGGGTAATTGTTGAATGATCCTCATTCTCTTTATAGACATGATAGTGATAATTACCTCGGGCAGCCACCTGTGGAAGATGTGTTATGTTTATTACCTGCATTGATTTACCCATCTCAGAAAGTATGGAGCCTACCATTGAAGCTACTTCACCGGAGACTCCCGAATCAATCTCATCAAAAACTATGGCTGGCAAACCGGATGTCTTTGCCATTGTTGATTTCAGACTCAACATAACCCTCGACAGCTCACCGCCTGAAGCCACACGGGAAAGCTCCTCTGGCTCTATTTGTCTGTTTGCACTGAAAAGAAACTCTATCCTGTCAATACCATGCTGGCCTGGCTCTCCATGAGTCTCTATTCTGACTTCAAAACTGGCATGAGGTATCCCCAACTGTTTTAATATCATCACAATCTTCTCTGCCAGAGCTGGCGAGTTTCTTTTTCTAATCGCTGAGATTTCAGACGCTGACTTCATAAGTTCAACATAACGTCTTTCCGAATCAGCTTTCAGATCAGCCAGTCTTGAATCAACATCACCTGTTTCATTTACGAGACTCTCCAATTCCTTTTTCTTTTCAAGGAGTTCACTCAGTGAATTACAACGGTGTTTCTGCATAAGCGAATAGACAGTATCGAGTCTTTGTGAGATATACTCAAGACGCCCTGGATCTGTCTCAACAGATGCAAATAGCTTTTCTGTCTCATATGATATATCTGTCAGCTCCACCAACAATGTATCCAGACGTTCTGTCAATTCAGCTGCCGGTGTCAGCCACTCGGATATCTTCGAGAGGTTGTTCTTTGCATCGCGCAACAACGCAAGAGCAGAAATATCTTCTCCTGAAATATCTGATGCTGCTGAAACCAGAGCATCCTTTATTACCCCTGCGTTTGTTAATATTTCCTGTTCTTTTTCAAGATCTTCAAGCTCTCCCTCAACAAGGCGGGCCGATGAAAGCTGCTCAAGCTGATGCATATAGTAATCAAAATCAGCTCTTTTTCTGTCAGACGCAGCATAGAGAGTGTCATACTCTTTTTTAACAGTTATATAGCTGCGGTAAAGTTTAATATATTCATCATATAACTCTTTAGTGCCGGCAAAAGCATCCGTCACTTTCAGCTGAAACAGATTATTTGAAAGCAGCAGGGTCTGATGTTGTGAATGAATGTCAATCAGATTCTCTCCCAACTCCTTCATAAGAGAGAGGTTTACAGGTGTGTCGTTTAAAAAGGCTCTCGATTTACCGGAAGTATTTATCTCTCTCCTGAGTATTGCATTCTCTTCAAAATCCAGATCATTTTCTGAAAAGAAATCCTGAAGATCATAACCAACAATATTGAATTGAGCCTCGACAACACATTTCTCATTCTTATTCAGAAGAACCCCTGTGTCAGCTCTTTCGCCCAAAACCAGGGCGAGGGCTCCCAGAAGAATTGATTTCCCGGCCCCTGTCTCACCAGTGATAATAGTAAGTCCTTCGCCAAACTCCATATCGAGCTCACGAATAATAGCGTAATTCCTTACTATCAGCCTTTTAAGCATTTCTTGAATATAAAACCGTTAATTTCCTTTTAAAATAGCCTTGTACTTTGTTTCATTTCCGGCATCGATCTCTGTCATTATCTCCACCACACGATTCTTTTCCTCCGGAAATCCTGGAGTAAAGATACTAACAAGCTCCGAAACCTTCGCTTCTGTAAGGATATTCATAAAATACATATATGGATCAGGATGTC
>QKCK01000343.1 GCA_003245695.1 Bacteroidota bacterium
GGGTCTCGTCTTTTTTCCTCTTCATTTGAGTAGGTTTTAATGGTTTAACTACTGCAACAGTTTCTTTTCTGTCTTAGTATTTCAAAAAAAGAGGCGCCTTTTGAATAAAAGAAATCAAAAACAATGCCACAATGTTTAACAAAATGTTAACATTTAGGTCGGCAAATGTTAAAGTTAATTAGTGTTAAAAGGGAAAATGAGGGCAATAATGGTAAAAAGGATTCCTGATGGCAATGAGATCAAAGTACAGAAAGAAGCAGGTCACCTGTTTTATCATCCATGCGAATTCTTCAGACTTGAGGTCTATTTGCTCATAAAGTCATTATGCAGATACTGAACATACGACTTTCCGAAGGTTGTGAGTGAGTCGGCATAGCCTGATTCTTTACCATAGAGCCATGTCTGGGTGTCTGACTTGATGTTCATGAAGTATCCGCCTTCAGGTGTCAGCAGCCCCCAGCCTTCATCGTGCAGGTAGCATGCATAGTTGCGCGAACCGAAGATATTCTTTGAGAAGTACGATGGCTCAGGTTCCCATCCCATCTGCTGGATCAGGGTAGAGCCAAGGTCAGACTGCATTGACAGTTTATCGCAGACAAAGGCAGAGTCAATTACCCCACCCAGCCAGAGGAGTGGTATGCGGTATGTAGCAGTGTCGGCAAAGGATGTGGGGCCCGGCTCAAGGGCAGCATGATCTGCAGTGATGATCAGCAGTGTGTTATCCCATTCGGGAGTGGCCTTCAGCTTATTTACAAAGGCACCAAGACAGCTGTCAGCATAAGCCACAGCATTACAGTATTTGCCTGTGGAGCTGTTCTCTTTTATCCTTTTAAACTGTGGTATATCAAATGGCTCGTGGCTGCTTACAGTATATACGATACTGAAAAATGGTTTATCCAAACCGGCCAGGTCCTCAATAACCTTGTCGTAGAGATATGCATCAGGTACGCCCCACTTCTGCATAGTGGCCTGCGACAACGGGAAGTCATTCCGTGAGACGACCCGGTTTACTCCCGACTGTGTAAGTAACATGTTTGTGTTGTAGAAGTTAGGATCGCCACCGTAATAGAAAGAGAGGTCATAACCTTTTTCACCAAAAAAGCCGGGCAGGTAATTTAGTTTCTTCATCTTTTCAGGATAAAGGACTATCGATGATACCTTTATTAGTGAGGGATACATGGCAATAAGTGACGATATCCCCTTATCAGACCTGGTGCCTGAGGCATAAAACTCAGAGAATAGTATGCCTTCACTGGATAACGAATTTAGTTCTGGTGTTATCTCTTTGAGACCTCCAAGCGGTTCTATGACTTTGTCAGAGAACGATTCGAGGATAACAAGAATTACATTTACAGGCTTCCCACTCTTATTATTGATGTATGATGGTATTTCTTCCTGGTTAAGGCTGTCTATCCCTCTAAGATGTTTTTCAAATTCATTCCCTTTGTAGTAATTCACCGGGTTTGTTTTATCCTTCTGGTGCATAAGAGCATGGTTGAAAGACCAGAAGAAGTTATAGGCAGCGTGATTAGGATATATGTCGCGGTGAAAATATACACTGCTGAAATTCAGTGGTGAGGTATTCACTCCGCCACGTATGGGAATGATAAGTGCTGCTGTAAGAAAGAGTATAACAGGGGCAGCAAACCATCTCTCTCTTTTTCCTGAGAGCTCGTTTCTGAAAATGCGGTTATAAGCTATGACAGCGGCAGTAATTATTATTCCTGTCAGCAACGCAAAGAGCACCCCCTGAATGATACTGACACTGGCAATTATCCCTGCCGGCTCGGCAAGGTAGGGGATAAGCTGACCATTGACCCTGGTTCCCCAGACCGGATAGAGAGCAATATCAGTGAGTCCCAGGATGGTAACGAAAAACAGGATGATAAAAGTATACCATTTTATTATACCTGCCAGCACCCTGTTATTGATTAACGGTGTCAGTACCAGGAGTACACCGGGTATCAGGGTAAGATATCCTGCTGCCGACAGATCCATTATTGAACCGTGAAGAAATATACTGAGTATTGTGCCCATATCCAGCTTTGACGTCATGCTGATGTTTGCAAGCAGGAAAAGCACCTTGAATATTACAAAGAATAAAAACCAGAACAGGAAGTATTTAAAGAAGAAGAGTATACTGCGTTTCATTTTGAGAGTCTATAGCTGATATATTGTCTCAAATATAATATTTTGGATCAAGTCTTAAACAAGGTTGATATAGCAACTTTTCTGGAGTGGTTGATTAATATAAAGATCAGTGTGAATTATATTCTATTGTTTTCTTATTGTTCTTTCTTTGGATGCACAAAGAAAGAACGAAAGAAAGTGCACCACGGCTGACAAGTCCGGGGTCGTCCTTCGCCCGCTACACAAGCTGCACTCAACGGACTTCCCGTACTTCGCACCAGCCGTGGACAGCCACCACACGTTGCCCTCTGTGGTGATCGGAGTTTAGTAATTGTTTAGCTGTAATTGACATAATAGGTGGAACAATAAATAAGTTTAAGAGATTGACCCAAGAAAGTTATCAAATTCTTTGTAGTCGGCGCTTATTTTCACTGACTTTTTGGTTCCGCCGAGTGCTGCCAGAAGTGTTTCAGGCATAGACGGTTCTTCGCCTGTGGCTTCAAGTACAATATCGGAGAATTTTGCAGGGTGGGCTGTCTCAACAAAGAAACCGGAGGAGAGCTGGTTCTCGTTCAGGTATGACTCAATGCCGAGGCTGCCGACAGAACCGTGAGGGTCAAGAGTATACCCTGACCTGTTATATTCTGTTTTCATATGATCTCTGGTCTGTTCGTCTGTAAACTAATAGCCTGATAACATGGAGGTAATATTTTCCCAATTGTTATTAAACAATTCGGTTATTCTCTCAAAGTTACTGGGGTTTCCCACGTCCATAGCGCTTGAGATGGTATGAAGTGACCTTCGTGGTCTGAAGTCGCGTGTTTCGAGGTATTCGGGTACCACTTTATTAATGTTTGTTGAGGCAATGAAGTTCTCTACAGGGAGCCCGGTTTTCCATGCGAACATAGCTCCGGTGAGGTTTCCGAAGTTACCGCTTGGCACTGAGATACAGCATTCAGCACTGTTTATCCTGCTGGCAGCGTAATAATAATAAAAGCTCTGTGGTATCAGGCGGGCTATGTTTATTGAGTTTGCAGAGGTGAGGTTTATTGCTTTGAACCTGTCAGGGTGAGCAAATGCTCTCTTCACCATGCTCTGACAGTCGTCAAAAGTACCATCTACCTCGAGTGCAGTAATGTTACCCCCCATGGTTGTAAGCTGTTTTTCCTGCAGGTCACTCACTTTACCCGAGGGATACAGAATTATGACTTCGATACTGTCTATTCCATAGAAGCTGTTGGCTATAGCCCCGCCGGTATCGCCTGAGGTAGCAACGAGTA
>QKCK01000126.1 GCA_003245695.1 Bacteroidota bacterium
ATCTATGTTGCACGGGGGTCAATGGAGAATAAGACTACGCCTGAAGACAGATCAGGTGATCACCTGATACTGCTTGCCAGGAACAAAGAGGGGTATCATAATCTTATCAAGCTGATCTCACAGGCATGGATAAGAGGTTTTTACTACAAACCGAGGATTGACAAAGAGTTATTAAAAAAATACAACAGAGGCATTATTGCATCATCAGCATGTATTGCAGGTGAGATAGCGCAGGAGGTGCTTGGAGGCAATATGCATGGAGCTGAGGAAGCTTTGAAGTCATACATTGATATTTTCGGTGATGACTTTTATCTGGAGGTACAGCGTCATGAGACCAGTGATACCTCAGCTGATAACACCGTGTTTCCACACCAGCAACGTGTTGTTAAGGCATATAAGGAGCTATCAAAGAAATTTGGCGTAAAGATAATAGCCACTAATGATGTTCACTTTGTCAAGAAAGAGGAGGCCGAGGCGCATGACAGGCTCATATGTATAAACACTGCCAGTGACATTGATGATCAGGGAAGACTGAGATATACCAAACAGGAATATCTCAAGAGTGAGGAGGAGATGGCAGCCATCTTCAGTGACCTGCCTGAGGCTCTGACAAACACGGCTGAGGTAGCCGGTAAGATTGAGAGCTTCTCACTTGCCAGTGATCCCATAATGCCTGATTTTGCTATCCCTGATGAATTCACAGGTCTTGATGAATATCTGCGTCACCTCACATATGAAGGAGCTAAAAAACGTTGGGGAGAGCTTGACGAGGAACATACCTCGCGTATAGATTTTGAACTCTCTGTGATAAAGAATATGGGGTTTCCCGGATACTTTCTTATTGTCCAGGACTTTCTTAATGCAGCCCGCGAGATGGGTGTCTGGGTTGGACCCGGAAGAGGATCAGCTGCCGGAAGTGTTGTTGCATACTGCCTGAAAATAACAGACGTTGACCCTATTAAATATAATCTTCTTTTTGAAAGGTTCCTCAATCCTGACCGTATCTCTATGCCTGATATTGATATTGACTTTGATGAAGACGGAAGGGAGAGAGTGTTAAAGTATGTGGTTGAGAAATACGGTCATGACCGTGTGGCCCATATAATAACCTTTGGCACAATGGCAGCCAAGATGGCTATCCGTGACGTTGCCAGGGTACAGAAGCTGCCTTTGTCAGAGGCAAACCGTCTGGCCAAACTGATACCTGAGAAACCCGGTGTCACCCTCTCCGATGCCTATGACGAGGTACCTGAGCTGCAGAGAGAGAAGGAGTCAAAGGAGCCGCTTATTGCCCAGACCCTGAAATATGCTGAGGTACTTGAAGGAAGTGTCAGACAGACAGGAGTACATGCCTGTGGTATAATAATAAGTAAAGATAACCTTGACGAATATATACCTCTCTGCACAGCTAAGGATGCTGATCTTTATGTGACACAGTATGAGGGTTATCACGTTGAGTCTGTAGGGCTTCTCAAAATGGACTTCCTGGGTCTGAAGACTCTCTCAATACTGAAAGATGCCCTTGAGAATATAAAACTCTCAAAAGGAGTTGACATTGATCTTGAACAGCTGTCACTTACCGACCAGAAGACCTATGAGCTCTTCAGCAACGGCGAGACCACCGGCGTGTTCCAGTTTGAATCCACAGGGATGAAGAGGTATCTCAGAGAGCTTAAGCCAAATCAGTTTGGCGATCTTGTTGCAATGAATGCACTGTACAGACCAGGCCCAATGGAATATATACCGCAGTTTATTAAAAGAAAACTCGGCAAGGAGCCCATTAGCTATGAGATACCTTCGATGGAGAAGTATCTGCAGGAGACTTATGGCATAACAGTATACCAGGAGCAGGTCATGCTTCTCTCACAGGAGCTTGCCGGATTTACCAAAGGTCAGGCCGACTCATTGCGAAAGGCAATGGGAAAGAAAAAGAAAGACATCATGGATGACCTTAAGGTAAAATTCCTTGATGGCTGTCAGAAAAAGGGGCATGAGCTGGCTACCGTCAATAAAATATGGTCAGACTGGGAGGCATTCGCTGAATATGCTTTTAACAAATCACACTCAACCTGTTATGCCCTCGTTGCGTATAACACTGGATACCTGAAGGCAAATTATCCAGCTGAGTTTATGGCAGCAGTGCTGAGCAGAAATATCAGTGATATTAAAAAGATCACAACCATGATGGAGGAGACCCGCCGCATGGGTATAGAGGTGCTTGGCCCTGATGTGAATGAGAGTTACCTGAAGTTCACTGTCAACAAATCAGGAAACATACGTTTTGGCCTTGGCGCTATAAAAGGTGTTGGAGAGAATGCTGTTCTCCACCTCATTGAAGAGAGAGAAAAAAACGGACCTTTTGGCGATATTTATGACCTGGCTGAAAGAGTCAATTTAAACACTATCAATAAGAAGAATCTGGAAGCAATGGTGCATGCCGGAGCCTTTGACTGCTTCGCCGAATACACCAGATCAAGATACTTTGCCTCTGATGGTAAAGGCTCCAACTTCCTTGAGAACCTGATACGCTACGGCAATAACGTAAAAACCATCAGGGGGACCAGTCAGGCCTCCCTCTTTGGCGATTCAGGAGGTTTTGATGTTGTGAAACCTGTTCCCTCTGTTTGTACTGAATGGCCAAAGCTGGAGAAACTGAATAAGGAGAAGGAGGTGATAGGAATATACCTGTCGTCACACCCCCTTGACGACTTCAGGCTTGAAATGGATACATTCACTACTGCCTCCCTGGCTGACATTCAGGATATGAATGAATATGTCAACAAAGAAGTGTGCGTGGCAGGAATAGTGACAGAGACACGCAGTGGTGTAAGCAAAAATGGCAAACCCTACGGAGGATTTACCCTTCAGGACTACTCTGACTCATTCAGGTTCATGGTCTTTGACAAGGAGTATGTAGATATGAGTAAGTATTTCCAGACTGGATACTATCTGCTTGTCAGGGGTAAGATTCAGCCACGTACATACAATCCATCAGAGCTAGAGTTCAAAATAAAGGATATACACCTGCTGTCAAGTGTGCGTGAAGATCTTATAACATCCCTCACCCTCAAGGTGAAGACCGACGACATAACACCTGAGTTCATTACTGAACTTAAAGAGATCATAACTGAAAACAGTGGTAAAAAGACGCTCAGGATACTTCTCATTGACCATACAGATAAAATAACCGTTCCCCTGTTTTCAAGATCGGTAAGAGTAGCTGTTACTGACGAATTGATTAGCTGGATTGACGATAATCCCCTTATCGATTATAAAGTTAATTAGTTATATTAGCAACGCAGGAAATATAAAAAATATAAAATATAAATAGCTATGGCACTTGCAGTTAACGACACAAACTTTGATGAGATAGTACTCTCGGCAGATAAACCGGTAGTGGTTGATTTCTG
>QKCK01000132.1 GCA_003245695.1 Bacteroidota bacterium
GAGCTCTATCCTAATGCTGAAGTAAAGGTTTATACAAGGTGGGGTAAGCTGGTTTATAGCTCAAGAAACCCGGGTGCTGAACCATGGGATGGGACATTTAAAGGGAAACTGTTACCAAATGATTCATATCATTACATATTATATCTGAATGATGGTTCTGAACCTCGGACAGGTGTGATATCAATAATAAGCAAATAAATAAATTGGCGATAGAAAAATGAGATTTAATAAAATACTACTCCCACTGCTGCTGATTGTGATAGCTCCCATGGCAAATGCGCAGCAGGACCCCACCTATAGCCAGTATGTGATGAATGGCTTTCTTATTAATCCTTCTATGGCTGGTAAAGATGGCTATTCAACAGTAAGTCTGACAGCCAGGCAACAATGGATTGGTATAGAAAATGCTCCCGGAACATTTGCAGCTGCCTTTCAGACCAGGATACTAAGTGACAGTTATATCTCAAGGAACACCTCAGTAAGAAAGAAGATCTCCCGGCCAACCAAAGGGGGTAGAGTTGGCATGGGAGGATATATCTTTGCTGACCGGAATGGAATAATGAAACGCACAGGGTTGCAGTATGCCTATGCGTATCATATCTCTATGAATAATTACAGACAACTTTCTTTCGGTCTGGCTGCAACAGCTTATCAATATTATGTTGATAAGGATGGAGCATTGCTGGCTGACTATGACGACCCTTTTCTGGAGGGTTATGACAAGGTGGTTTATATCCCTGATGTCAATTTTGGTGCCTCATTCACCACAAGAACATATTATGTTGGATATGCAATGCATAACCTCTTCAGAGGACTGGCTATGTTAGGCAATGACGGAACTAACACCCGTTCAGAACTGGGGTACTTTTATCTTACCGGTGGTTACAAATTTTATCTCCCCGCCGATGACTGGATGATTGAACCATCGGTCCTTTTCAAATCCTCAGATATGGTGTTTAAATCATTCCAGATGGATATCTCATCCCGTGTTTACTATAAGGAGGAGTACTGGATGGGACTATCATACAGGACTAACGACGCAATAGTTCTGCTTGCAGGTGCAAAGTTCGACCGTTATTATATCGGTTATGCAGTTGATTTTACCCTGACAGATATAAGGACAAAGTCATATGGAACGCATGAGCTGACCGTCGTTGCCAAGTTTGGCGAAAGCGCCCGGCGATATAAGTGGATTCACAGCTACTAATGAAATACTTTTATCTGGCACTGCTGACAGCTATACTTTGTGTAGCTTGCGATCCTTATTCAAACCCTCGCTATTCAGCTCTTACTTTCTCTTCTGACACCATCTCTTTCGATACGGTTTTTGCCTCTATAGGCACTCCTACCATGGAGGTGAGGGTAAAGAATAAAACAGGGAATCCAGTTCTTGTTGACAGAATATGGCTGGCAGGAGGCAGTGATTCACCTTTCCGGATTAATATAAATGGTTATCCGGATCAGGCCACAGATGTAACTATACCTTCAGGTGACAGTATTTTTATCTTTATCGATCTGAAGAGTGACCCCTCCGGCAATGATGCTCCTGTATATTTGTCTGACTCTGTAATGCTTTCATCAGGAAACTACTTCTCAAAGGTGATACTTGAAGCATGGGGACAGGATATAATCATTATTAACAGTGATATTACTGACAATACAATCTGGGGCTCAGGAAAACCATATCTCATTTATGGTGAGGTGATGGTTGATACTCTGAAAAGACTAGATGTGGCACCTGGAACGCGTGTATACTTTCATAATGATGCCTCACTGATCATTGCCGGATCTTTAAGAGCAACCGGCGATGCAGATGATGCTATTCTCTTTGCTTCTGACAGGACGCAGAGTGAATATGTTGATTATCCGGGTCACTGGAACGGTATTGCTTTCAGAGCCTGCAGCGGTGATAACATTCTGAAGGATGTTGTGGTCCGTAATGCAGTTATAGCACTTGATATTGAGGGCAATCAGGAGCAGGGGAGACCCTCAGTGAATTTAGAGAATACAACTCTGATACATAATTCTGTATCTGCTCTGAGATGTGCATATTCAGACCTGGTGGCAGTAAACTCTCTCTTTGCCGATACCGGTTTTGGAACCGTAACTGTCACTGACGGCAGCAAAGCTGTTTTTATTTTCTGTACAATAGTCAATAACTGGAGGTATAATAACCGGACTTCCCCGGCTTTGCTTATTGAGAAGGGTGAAGATGGATCAACTACTTTACCTGAGGTGAATATTTATAACACGGTTATCACAGGTGACCATACCAATGAAATGAGTGTTGATGGTGCATCATCAGAGTTGCCTGGCAGGATAATGGTTGACTCTTCATTTGTGACTGTTGAGCCTGCCTCATGCCAGTGGTGGAACAGTGATTGTTTTATAGATGTCACCACTGAGGGTAGCCCACGGTTTATTGATGCCCGTGAGTTTGATTTCAGACCTGATACCCTTTCACCACTTAACGATGTGGCAGGGAAAAGTGAGTCCCATTTGTATACTGAAGATATCAGACACCGTTCCAGGAGGGTCTTTAATGCACCTGATATAGGTGCCTACGAGCGGCAGCCTGGAGAGAAAGGAGAATGACATGAAGGCTTTCTGCCTCATAATGACTTTTCTGACTTTTCTTATAACTCCAGGGCGGGCTCAGGAGCATTGCCGCATATTATTTTATAACACTGAAAACCTTTTCGATACTGTCAACGACTCAATATGCAATGATGATGAGTTTTTGCCTGACGGATCCCGCCGCTGGAGCAGGGAGAGATATTTCAGAAAGCTGGAGGCTGTCTCAAAAGTGATTATTGCTGCCGGCGGGTGGGAACCTCCTGATATAGTGGGACTTTGTGAAGTTGAAAACAGAAGGGTGCTTTATGATCTTACAGGTAAGAGTGTTCTTGCCGGAGCAGGATACTCTTTCATTCACTATGACTCGCCAGACCCTCGTGGGATAGATGTCTGTATGTTGTATAGGCCATCAAAGGTCAGGATAGTATCACATGAGAGCTGGACACCTGCCTCTGCTGCTGACAGACCATTTACCTCGCGGAGTGTCCTCTTTGTAAAGGCGATAGTGTCAGGCGATACTATAAACTTGATATTTTGTCATTTGCCATCACGCAGGGAGGGTGTGATGGCATCATCCCGTAATCGTAGTATGGTGGCAGAGCTTATTGTATCTAAAATAGACTCACTAACCTGCTCCTCACATGGCAGTGAAAAGGTTGTGGTTATGGGTGATATGAATGTGCCGGTTGATGATGATGTTATGATGATGATATCGCAGCGCTGTCAGCTCATGAACCTGACTGAGAGGCTTTCTGAAGAGGGGAGAGGTACCTATAAATTCAGGGGTGACTGGGAAATGATAGACCAGGCACTCATTTCGTACTCTCTGATTCCTTCAGAGGAGGAAGTCATGACGGAGAGCCCGGAGATAAGAATTTGTGATTTAGAGTTTCTGCTGGAGGATGACCCTGATTATCCGGGTAAAAGACCCTTCTCTTCATACAGAGGGTATGAATGGCGTGGTGGTTATTCAGATCACCTGCCCCTGATGCTTACACTGACATTATGATAGCCTTTAAACAGGCTTCAATCCCAGCTCCTTTCCTCTCTCGAGCATGAAACGATACGCCTCTTCTCTGTCATTTGCTATCTTACCATCCAGGATGGCATCTTTGATGGCTGTCTTGATGTCACCAACAACAGGGCCAGGCTTGAGACCGAAGACTTTTATGATCTCCTCTCCTGAGACAGGTGGCTGAAAGGTTCTGATGGCATCTTTCTCTTCTATCTCCTTCATCTTCTCCATTACGAGCACGAAGTTTTCAAGATGCTTTTTTACTTTATACCTGTTTCCTGATGTGATGTCTGCCTGACACAGCAGCATAAGATCATCAATGTCTTCTCCTGCCTCAAAGAGAAGCCTTCTGATGGCTGAGTCTGATACCTCCTCCTGTACGAGAGCTATAGGCCGGAGGTGTAATCCGACAAGCTTCTGAACATATTTCATCTTCTCATTAAGAGGTAGCTTTAGCCTGGCAAATATCTGAGGTACCATCTTTGCTCCCAGAAAATCGTGACCATGAAAACTCCAGCCGGTGCCGGGGATGAACTTCTTTGTGGCCGGTTTTGCTATGTCATGCAGCAGTGCAGCCCATCGTAACCACAGATTGTCAGTCCTGGCCGAGATGTTCTCAATGACCTTTAGGGTATGATGAAAATTGTCTTTATGACCTTTTCCCTCTTTCTCTTCCACACCTTTCAGTTTCTCCAGTTCAGGGAATATTATCGCCAGCAGCTGTGCCTCTTCAAGAAGGGCAAGCCCCTTTGATGGCAGTGGTGAGAGAAGTATTTTATTCAGTTCTACAGAAATCCTCTCTGCCGATACAATCTTTATCCTGTCAGCATTCCTCTTTATTGACTCAAATGTCGGGCCGTTGATGGTGAACCCCAGCTGTGCTGAGAAACGTATGGCTCTCAGCATTCTCAGAGGGTCATCACTGAAGGTGGTGTCAGGATCAAGAGGTGTCCTCAGTATCTTTGCCCTGAGGTCATCAAGGCCGTTAAATGGGTCGAGCATCTCACCATAAGTTGCCTTGTTCAGGCTTATCGCAAGCGCATTAACCGTGAAGTCCCTTCTGTTCTGGTCATCCCCGAGAGTGCCAGGCAAGACATCAGGCTTGCGTGAATCACGGTTGTACGACTCCTTCCTTGCTCCCACAAACTCAATGTCAGCATCATTGTATCTGAACATTGCCGTACCAAATGTCTTGAAGACACTTACCTTAATCCTGGGATTGACAGCCCTGGCTACAGCCCTGGCTGTGGTGACACCGTCACCGATAATTACAATATCGATATCCTTGCCCGGGTTATCCCTCTTAAGCAACATATCCCTGACATAACCGCCAATAACATATGCATCAACGCCTTCTCTTCCGCATACATCGGAGATAATCCCAAAGATCATGTCATCGAGAGGTAATATCATCTCTTCATGGTATTTTTTCGTGTGGCAAAATTACAATTAATCATTTAATTTTCCGGATAAATGAGGAGCACAATACAATCATAAAAACTGATCTTATGCTTTTGAACAAAAACAATCAGGGTATGTTATATTAAAAAAAAACAAAAGCAATGGCAGAACATTTAACAAAAGAGACATTTCTAGCGAAGGTATTTAATTACGAACAGAACGAAGAATGGAAATTTGAGGGAGATAAACCCTGTATCATTGATTTTTATGCTGACTGGTGTGGGCCATGTAAAATGGTTGCTCCTATACTTGAAGAGCTGGCAGTTGAGTATAAGGGTAAGCTAAATGTTTATAAGATCGACACTGAAGCCGAACAGGAACTGGCAGCTGCCTTTGGGATAAGAAGCATTCCATCGTTATTATTCGTTCCGCTTGAAGGCCAGCCACGTATGGCAATGGGCGCTCTTCCTAAAGATGCACTCGAAAAAGCTTTCAGCGATATTCTTGGTGTAGAAAAATAATTATAAAAAAATTACTTTTTTTTATAAATAACTGAAACTTTTTTTCCAGTTAAGCGTATAAATAATAAAAGGTAGTTTTTTGATAAAGTTAGTTTTAGGTTAGAGGTAGTTTTTAGATCGGAGTTAGTTTTAGGTTAGTGGTAGTTTTGGGGTTTGAATTAGAGTTTAGAGAGGGCTGATCAATAGGGGATCGCCCTCTCGTCCTTTTTTACCCCTCCTCATTTCCGCTAATGATCTCATCAACCTTCTTTTCTGTCTCATAAAGCTTTTTCCTGCATAACCTGATAAGGTCTGATGCCTCTTTTACTATCTCAGAAAGCCTGTCGATGTCAGGTTCTCCATTCTCAATGCTCTCAACAATCTCTTCTATCCGCTCAATGGCTTCATTAAATCCGGGATCCTTTTTCTTCATGATTGTCTATTCTTTGTCTTTTATATTATTCACAAGGCTTTCAGCTATCCCCTTCTCAAAATGTGTTATAATAGTATCCCCATGGCTGAGAATTCTATGGTCTTTTATTACTTTACCATTATGAGAGGTAATGGTATATCCTCTTCTGAGTACATTAACCGGATTAAGGTGTGACAGCTCCTTTTCAAGGCCCGATACCCTCTCTATGGCAAATTTAATTATTGTGCCCGAGGCTTTGGATAGTTTCTCGTTTAAGAAGACAACACGGTTGCTGTTGTTTCTAAGCAGCATCCCTGATGCCCTGACTATATCATTTTCTGACTTTATAAGCGTCTCTCTCTTCTGCACCATCATTTTACGGGCCATAGATGATAGAGTGTGAGCCATCTCCTCCAGTTTTGCCTCAGCAGAGAGTACCCTGTTGATAAGGAAATCAGCAACAGCTGTAGGTGTCTTTAGTGACTTCCATGCTACAATATCAGTGACAGTAAGGTCCTTGTCGTGTCCTATTCCTGAGATTACCGGAAGAGGGAACTGAGTGACCAGATATGCGATATTATAATTATCAAACCACCCCAGGTCAGTCTGTGATCCTCCTCCACGGATGATAACGACAGCATCAAAACTGTCAGCCATGGATGCTATTCTCTCCAGTGAGCCGATAACCGCGTTCTCAGTTTCATTTCCCTGCATTATTGTGTCAAACAGTTGGGTCACGAAGACATAGCCATTGGTGTTTGAGGTGAGATGATTCATGAAATCCTGGTACCCTGCAGCATTAACAGACGATATTATTGCTATTCTACGGGGATAGAGTGATAACTCCATGCTCTGGTTCATGTCAAGTATGCCTTCCGAAGCCAGTCTCCTGATTATTGCTTCACGTCGTACTGCTGCCTCACCGATAGTATATTTAGGATCAATGTCTGTTATGTTAAGACTCAGTCCATACAGCTCATGATACTCCACGGTGGCTTTAAAGAGTATTTTCATACCTGCCTGCAACGATGAACCTGTCATTGATTCAAACATTGCATTAAGAATCCTGTATTTCCCTGCCCAGATGGTTGCACGGGCTCTGGCTGTAAGCTTGCCATTATTAGCCTCGCTGTCGGTAAGCTCGAGATAGCAGTGTCCGGAGCTGTTGACTTTTATCTCAGATATCTCAGCGATAACATAGTAGAAGCCGGGGAATGCCTCATATAACTTATCCCTGATTACTCTCTGTAACTCAGTAAGACTTATGTTATTCGTGTTATTCATTTCCGGCCATTTCCGGGTCCGCTATTTTTCCTTTATTCTTTTCAAGGTCATCGAGAAGTTTAGTCTCCTTCTCATCAAGTGAGGAGTCAGTTGGCTTGCCGTTGATGTATTCTATTTCACTCTTTATCGATCCGTCTGAGTTATAAATCTTCCATCTGCCGGTTCTGAGGTCTGCCTGGTATGTGCCTTCAACCTGTACAGTGCCGTCAGGGTAGTAAAACAGGAATTCTCCCTGAAGGTGACCATCGTTATAAGTGGCTTTGAGGCAGGGTTTGCCATCGATATAATACTGTGACCACGCACCATGTTTTGTCCCGTTAAGGTAATTGAGTGTTTCAGCCACCTCGCCGTTGTTATAGAACTTACGTGAGAGGCCATGTCTGATGTCTGAGAGATAATTCTCCTCGCTTACCAGATAGCCATCGGTGATAGCTGAATAGAATTTCCATAGCCCTTCCCGCTTTTTCCCTACATACTTCCCTTCTGCCGCTTTCTTTCCGTCGGGATGATAGAAGAGGGCCATGGCGCTAAGTCCTGAGTCATCGAACAGCATCACTGACTGAAGCTGGCCGTCTTCAAAGAATCGTTTAAACTCGCCCACAGGGTGGTTATCCTTAAAGGTGCCTTCATATTGTTTGTTGCCGTTAGGGTAATTCTTTATCCAGCTTCCCTGTTTCATGCCGTTGGCATCTACCTTGTTTTCCTGTGCCACAGCGCCAGCCAGTGAGATGAAAAGGGATATAATTATCAGAATGTTTTTGAGATACATATTCTTTTTTCTGTAAAGGTAAAAAAAATGACATTGGGTATAAAAAAAGGGCCGTTGATGTCAACGGCCCTTTGATTTTATTCTTCTTTCCTTCATGAGGTTATTTCACCTCTTCGAAATCTACGTCAGTCACCTGTTCGTCAGGTCCGTTTCCGCCCTGCTGGCCGCCGTGTGGGCCTTCCTGTGCTCCTGCCTGAGGACCGCCCTGCTGACCTGCCTGGCCTGCCTTGTACATATCCTCCGAGGCAGCCTGCCATGCATTGTTGAGGTTGGTGAGAGCTGAGTCAATGGCTTCAGTATCCTGGTTCTTCTGAGCCTCTTTCAGAGTGTTGAGAGCTGATTCGATAGGAGCCTTCTTGTCAGCTGGTATCTTATCGCCAAACTCTTTAAGCTGTTTCTCTGTCTGGAAGATCATGCTGTCAGCAGCATTGATCTTGTCAGCCTTGTCTCTGGCGGCTTTGTCAGAAGCCTCATTAGCCTTGGCCTCTTCACGCATACGGCGTATCTCTTCGTCGTTAAGACCTGAGGATGCCTCTATCCTTATTCTCTGTTCCTTGCCTGTGCCTTTGTCCTTTGCTGATACATGGAGTATGCCATTGGCATCGATATCAAAGGTAACCTCTATCTGAGGTATGCCTCTTGGGGCTGGTGGTATACCATCGAGATGGAACCGGCCGATAGTCTTGTTGCCTGATGCCATAGGTCTCTCACCCTGCAGCACATGTATCTCTACTGATGGCTGGCTGTCGCTGGCAGTGGTAAAGGTCTCGGTCTTACGGGTAGGTATAGTGGTGTTGGACTCAATAAGCTTTGTCATCACTCCTCCCATAGTCTCAATACCAAGTGATAATGGGGTGACGTCAAGAAGCAGTACGTCTTTCACTTCACCGGTGAGGACACCGCCCTGTATGGCAGCTCCTACAGCTACTACTTCGTCAGGATTTACTCCTTTTGATGGTACCTTGCCGAAGAACTTCTCTACTATCTGCTGTATTGCAGGTATACGTGTTGAACCACCTACGAGAAGCACTTCATCAATGTCATTTGCTGTCATGCCGGCATCACTGAGAGCTTTGCGGCACGGTTCTATAACGGCATTAATGAGTTTGTCAGCCAGCTTCTCAAACTGTGCACGCGTCAGTGATTTGACAAGGTGCTTTGGTATGCCGTTGACGGGCATAATATATGGAAGATTGATCTCTGTTGTTGATGAGCTTGAGAGTTCTATCTTGGCCTTTTCGGCGGCCTCCTTAAGACGCTGTAATGCCATAGGGTCTTTACGCAGGTCAATGCCCTCTTCCTTGATAAACTCTTCAGCAAGCCAGTCAATGATGACATGGTCAAAGTCGTCACCACCAAGGTGAGTGTCACCGTTAGTCGATTTAACCTCAAAGACACCGTCACCCAGCTCCAGTACTGAGATATCAAAGGTACCTCCGCCAAGGTCAAAAACAGCTATCTTAATGTCCTGCGACTTTTTGTCAAGGCCGTAAGCAAGTGATGCTGCAGTAGGCTCATTGATTATCCGCTTTACCTTAAGACCTGCTATCTCGCCTGCCTCTTTGGTAGCCTGACGCTGTGAGTCATTGAAGTATGCAGGAACAGTAATGACTGCTTCTGTCACCTCCTGACCCAGGTAGTCTTCTGCTGTCTTCTTCATCTTCTGAAGCACCATAGCCGATATCTCCTGTGGAGAGTAATTGCGGTCATCAATTTTTACCCTCGGGGTGTTATTGTCACCACGTACTACATCATAGGTCATCCTCTTGATTTCAGTTGCTACTTCATCAAAGTTTCTTCCCATGAAACGTTTGATAGAAGAGACAGTCTTTTTTGGGTTGGTGATAGCCTGCCTCTTTGCAGGATCGCCTACTTTCCTCTCACTGTTTTCAAGAAATGCCACAATAGATGGAGTGGTTCTTTTTCCTTCGCTGTTTGGTATTACCACCGGCTCATTGCCCTCCATTACTGATACACAGGAGTTAGTGGTGCCAAGATCAATTCCGATTATCTTTCCCATTTTATTCTTTTGTTTTTACTCTATATTTTCTTTATGTGTCACTATTCTTTGTCAACTTCTGTGCCATGGCGGTTTTGTCAACTATGGATGGTAAAATTGTCATACCAGGGTGACGATAGCGGTTATTTAGGTAATAACAAAGGTGACAAAACGTCAGAAATGACCTTTTCGGATGCATATATGTCTTGCATCATCAAATTTTGTAGCTTTGTACCATATTTAAATAAGGATCATGTCAGTAAATAAAGTTGTAAAAAAGATCACCACTCATGTGCTTTATGAGATGAAGCTCAAGGGTGAAAAGATAGCTATGCTGACGGGTTATGATTATTCTTTTGCCCGCATACTTGATGAGGCGGGGATAGACATAATACTCGTCGGTGACTCAGCCTCAAATGTGATGGCAGGTTATGAGACCACACTGCCCATTACTCTTGATAACATGATCTATCATGCTGCCTCGGTTGTCAGAGGAGTGAAGAGGGCCCTTGTTGTTGTTGATATGCCTTTTGGCACATATCAGGGTGACTCAAAAGAGGCGTTGTCATCAGCCATACGCATAATGAAGGAGACAGGTGCCAGTGGCGTGAAGCTTGAAGGCGGGCGTGAAGTGGCTGACTCAATATCACGTATACTCTCAGCAGGTATCCCGGTGATGGGTCATCTGGGACTTACTCCCCAGTCAATACATAAATTCGGGACATATGTTGTTAGGGCACGCGAAGAAGAGGAGGCAGAACGGCTTAAAGAGGATGCAAAGATCATTGAGGAGGCCGGATGCTTCTCTATAGTACTTGAGAAGATACCTGCCCGACTGGCAGGTGAGGTGGCAGAGAGTCTTAAGATACCCGTAATAGGAATAGGTGCCGGACCACAGGTTGATGGCCAGGTGTTAGTATTACATGACATGCTGGGGATAAACCAGGAGTTCTCTCCACGTTTCCTCCGACGTTACCATAATCTATATGATGAGGTCAAGGGTGCAGTGCAGAATTATATCTCTGACGTGAGAGCAGAGGATTTTCCTAATGAAAAAGAACAATACTGATTAATGAGAAATATGCCAGAGATCCTCTATGAGGATAACCATTTGATTATTGTTAACAAACGATCCAGTGATATAGTACAGGGTGACAAAACCGGAGATGAATCCCTCGACAGTATTGTTAAGAGTTACATAAAGGAGAAATATGGTAAACCCGGGGATGTCTTTCTGGGTGTGGTTCATCGTCTTGACAGGCCTGTCAGCGGATGTGTTGTCTATGCACGTACCTCCAAGGCCCTCACCCGTATGAATGAGATGTTCAGAACCAAGGATGTGAAGAAGACATACTGGGCAATAGTGTCTGAGCGTCCTCCTGAAGATAATGGAACACTGAGACACTATGTAAAAAAGAATGAGAAGCAGAACAGGTCTTTTGTCTACAATGAAGAGGTAAAGGAGTCAAAACTGGCTGAGCTGTCATACAGTATCATTGCACGATCAGAGAGTTATTACCTGCTTGAGGTTGATCTGAACACCGGTCGTCATCACCAGATCAGGGCTCAGCTTGCATTCATCGGCTGTCCGGTAAAAGGAGATCTGAAGTACGGATCCAAAAGATCAAATGACGGAGGCGGCATCTCTCTTCATTCATATCGCATAAGCTTTATTCATCCGGTGAAGAAGGAACTTATCACAGTGACAGCGCCGCTACCCCGTGACAAGAGCTGGAAAAGGTTTGCATCACACCAGAAAAGAGATTGACAGAAGAAATATTCCATACTGCGGGCCAGGTAGAATGTAAAAGAGACGTCTGGTGAGACGTCTCTTTGTCAACGAAATCCAAAAACCTTAAAACCAACTGTTTAGGGGCTAAATAACGAAGACCCGTTAATATCAGGTTCTGATCTGCTTATAAAACGTTAAACAATTCATTTTAGTGCCCCTTCTCAAACCTTTTTTCCTATTAACCTAAAACTATTCTGAAAAATTAACCTGGAATCAAAATTAAACCTTAATTCAGGTAATAGGGTTAAAGTCAGGTTAAAAGCCGTTAAGGAAAAGTTAAAACAGCAGGTGGGTTATTTATAATGTATAATTTTACATCATGAAAAGAAGACGACTGATAGGACTGATCTTGCTGATGGCGATATCACTGACAGGAATAATAGGGGTTCAGGTGATATGGCTTGCAAAGTCGGCCAGGATGTTAAATGCTGAGTTTGATCTGCGTGTTGCTGCCACCCTTCAGAATGTGGCTGACATGACAGAGTCTTCTATGAGGATGGCCTTTCTCAATGAGCAGTTCCTGAGGAGTTATTCAACAGGTCAGAGTAATGCGGTGTCAGGGCAGAATAATCAGAACGGTGTTGTTACATCTGATGGGGTAAACTATTCATTTCATTATAGCAGCAGCACATATTCATCAGGTGGCGATATTCGTCAGGTTACCGGAAGTATGGAGATTGGAGGTATGACACAGAACGGTAATGACTCTGTAGAGCTCTTTTTCTCTGCCAACGGACGGCCGCCGGTGAAGATGAAGGTTAAAGGATCAGAGGCCGACAGCACCATTGAGTCAGTGATGATCTCTCCCGATGAATACCATCGCTGGCTTCAGCAGAATGCCAATGATCTGAAGAACCTGGGAAGTCAGCTCACCTCTGAGATGTACAGATGGGAGAACGACTTTCATGTTAATATTGACGAGGTGGCATTTAACCTCAGAAGTCAGCTGAGAGCAGCAGGTATCTTTATACCCTTTGAGTTTG
>QKCK01000130.1 GCA_003245695.1 Bacteroidota bacterium
AAAAAAACCGAGGAAATCGTGAGATGCCTGACTTATCGCTATTGAGCCCTCAGGAATACTCTTGCCCGGAAAGTGACATTCTATTATCATACTGTCACCTGGCACAGGTAATACCGGTAATATTTTATTTCCTGCAGCACTTTCAGAGGTAAATGCTCCCCTGATCACCCTCCTTTGATAGTCATAAACATAAACGTATGAGCCTTGCGAAAGATTAAATGGTTCAAACTGCAGGTTCAATGAAAGGGCTCCTTTTGATGAAAGACCAATTACCCAGACAGTTTCACCATCCTGATAAAAGGTAACGCCAGAGTTATCAGGTGACAGATTCAATGCAGAGGGTATGGCGAACCTGAACGGCTGGTTTTTGGGCTGGTCAATTAACTTCCACTCTTCCACCTGCTGCTGGTCAATACCAATATCATAAAAAGAAGTTAACACAGGAAACAATGGTTCCCCCATACTGACCTCTATCTGTCCAGATAATGATAATCTGATAAAAACAGCAGGTATTAATAGCAGCAGCTTCTTTAGCATACAATTCTTGTTCTGGTGCAAAAATAATCAAAAAGCCCTTACCTCCGGGTCTCAGGAAGTAATAGCAATATTATATTTCAATTATTAAAACAGAGAGGGCTCATAACAAATGAGCCCCGGAGACATTATAATTGCCTTATTCCATTATAAACCGCAATTCACCTCCTGCCATTATCTCATCATATGTGATGTATCCTCTTTCAAGTATCTTCCCGTTAAGGAGAATCTCCTTTACTTTCCATTTGGCAGGTCCATTATTCACTGCCACCACATCAAATTTACCACCATCAGGTAGGTTGACAGAGGCTTTATCAAGAGAGGGGCTACCCAAAACAAAACGACCGTCAGCAGGGTTTACCGGATAGAAACCCATAGCGGAAAACACATACCATGCTGACATCTGTCCGCAATCTTCGTTACCGCAAATGCCATCTTTTTTATCAGTATACATCTCCCTCATTATCTGCCTGACTATCTTTTGTGTATTTTCAGGCATCCCTGCCTCAGCAAACAGATAAGCAACATGATGTGATGGTTCATTACCATGAGCATACTGTCCTATCAATCCACTTATATCGTTTGAGGCATTCTCTCCCCTTACCGCCTCTGTTACTTTAAACAGAGAGTCAAGATTTTGAAGGAAAAGCTCTTTTGAATCAAAGAGAGAGATGAGACCTTCAACATCATGAGGCACCAGCCATGTATACTGCCATGCATTACCTTCAGTAAAATCAGATTGAAAATGGTTTGAATACAGGGGGTCAAAATCACCACGCCAACTGCCATCACTCATCCTTCCTCTGACAAAATTCAGAGAAGTATCAAACACATTACGATAGTTTCCCGATCTTTCCAGGTATAATGAAGCCTCTTCTGTTTTACCCAAATCTTCAGCCATCTGATACATACACCAGGCATCTATTGAATATTCAAGCGTCTTTGCTACAGACTCGTTCTCAAGTTCTGAAGGTATATATCCTATTTCATTAAAATAATTCAGACCTCTGAAATCCATATTTGCAGAATGCACTGAAGCCTCCCATGCAAGATTATAATCAAATCCCCCTATTTTTTTGTGAATAGCATCAGCAATAATCGGCACGGAGTGGTATCCGATCATGCAGTTTGTCTCATTTGCCTCAAGGGTCCATACCGGCAGTTTCCCCTGCTGCCTGTAGATGTTAAGCATTGTATTTATAAAATCAGGAACACGCTCGGTGGCAATTATTGTAAACAAAGGATGAGCAGCTCTATATGTATCCCAGAGGGAAAATACAGTATAATTGTTGAAACCTTCAGTGGTATGAATGGCGAGGTCAGCACCCCTGTATCTTCCATCAACATCATTATAAAGGTTAGGAGCAATCATTGAATGATAAAGAGCTGTATAGAAGACTTTCTCGGTAACTGTGTCTTTCGAGACGGCTTTCACAGAGCTTAATGCCTTCTGCCATGAAGCAATAGCATTGGAGGTTATCTCTTCAAAATCCCAGTCAGGTATCTCTGACTCAAGATTTGCGGCAGCACCGTCAGCATCAACAGCTGAGAGTCCTGTTTTTATCATTATTGTCTCATCAGCTGTCACATCGAAATTAAGAATACAGAAAAGTCGTTTTCCTTCAACGGAGACGACGTCATCAGCCAGCAGGGCATCATCCTGCAGGACAATACTGCGTACTGTCTCAGGTGGTTCTGAAACAAATAGTTCAACGCGTGATGGGCTCTTTGAAAACTCTGAGGCAAAGAATTCATATTGTTTCTTAGCCCATCCGGCTGACTCACGTGAGCCTCTGAGTTGATTACCCTCCCAGCTAAAGCTGCATCTGACAGGGGTATCCCAGTTAATGGCAAAACCCAGGTCAATAAGGACCTTCATGACACCATCACCTGATGCAGTATATCTCTGCATTCCACATCTCGGTGTGGCTGTAAGTTCAACTGAAACACCGTTATCAAGAACAACTGAGTAATAGCCAGGCCTTGCCTTTTCATTATTATGAGAGAAGGTACTTCTGTTTATTTTCGCAGCTGACATGAGAGAGTCGCTTATTTCAGTAATCATATCCCCCATTGTGGGAAGAAAGAGAATATCAGCCAGATCTCCTATGCCAGTCCCGCTGAGATGTTTGTGGCTGAAGCCTGATATGACTGAATCTGAATAGTTATATCCGGAACACCAGTCCCAACCTGAGGTGCCGTTATCAGGGCTTAGCTGCACCATTCCAAAAGGTGTAGTAGCACCCGGAAAGACATGTCCATGCGCCGAAGTGCCTATAAAAACATCTACCTTTGAGGTAAGGTCACTCTCCGAAGGAGAAGTGCATGATGCTGAAAACAGCAACAGCACAAACAAGGAAAATACATTGATTTTCATATTATACAGGTTAGTTTATTTTCTTTATTATCTGATCTCCTATGCCAATTTTATAACCTTCAGACATAAAAGTTATCTTAGCTTGTCTGTCAGCATAAACAATAACAGGGAACGGTGATTCTTTCATGTTCCTGTCTTTAAATACTGATGATAAAAGTTCCAGCTCATTGTCTTCAGCGAACAGAGTATTATCGGGAAGATTGTTGAATTGCGAAAAATCAAAGCTGCCTGATTCTGCCCCGGCATCAACAAAAAACAAGAAATAACCACCCCAGTTATCAAATTCTTCTTTAAGAAGTGGCAGGTCAGCAAATATGTGTCTGGTAGGTTCCGTGCCGGGTTTTATCCATAAAGCGACAATTCCCTTTTCGGAAATTGTTTTCATGTTAACCTGAGTACCATTAGTCAAGGTAACCGACCGGTCATAAGGTAATGTGCCTATTACAGATGGTGCAACCTCTTCATCCCTTATGTTAACATCAATTGCTCTGTGTTCCTCAGGAGTGACATCAAAGAATGTTGCTTCCGCAAGAACTGTAATATCATTTATTCTGTTGCCTGTAAACAACATGTATTTCCCTGGGTCAAGCGGAATATCTGACGGCATTTCAGATGGTTTTTTACCGTATTCAAAATCGAGTGTAGTATAAATACCATTTTCGAACCGCGCAAGTGTAAAATGTGTGTAATATGCCGGAACAGGCGATTTTTCCCTGGTAGTGAATGTCACATAGCCTTTGACTGCAGAGGGTTTTATCTCATTTTTAAACCACACATCATTCCATTTCCCAAGGTGATAGTACTGCGGCCTGTTTGTTCCAGGCTCAAGACGCGAAGGCACACCTATAGTCCGGCATAATGCAACAAAAAGGATCTTTGCAGAGTGACTGTCAGATCGCTTCAATCGTGCTACAGATCCGGGTGTTATCGGCACATTGTAATAGTTCTCTTTTTCATCAAGAACAATATTGTTATCTATCCATGCTCCAACAGATGAAGGGTCATTGATAAACCCGGCAAGTGTTTCAGTTGAAAACTGCGAATTTAAAGAAGCGCGCCACGATGATAATTTTTCATTATCAATCCGTGGTGACACTACATATTTGATATATATATCTTCACTAATGTCCTGATGCTTTGGTGGAGCCAACAAAAGATGACTATTTAGCACATTGATATCAGCGTCACGAAGATCTTTTGCTGATATGTTTTTCAATATTGATAAAGCCAGTTCAATCTTTCCGCCTGAAAGTGTCATGAAACCGGCAATGGATTTGTAATTACCCATGCTCCTGGCTAAGATCTCTCTCACCTCTTTCTTGTCTGCGCAACAAAGGTCAGCTACAGAATCGGCACCAGACGGCTTAATCCAGGTGTTTATATATGCATTTCGTATGCTGTCCTCCGTTTTAAGTCTTAACGTATTATTTCTTACAGACTCAGGGTCAGGGCCCTGAAGAGGTGTTCTGGCAACAGGCGCCTTCAGATCAAAGTCAATAGTCCCGCTGAGCCTCTGAGGCTTAATCACTATTGTCACAGTATCTGTTTCAGAAACTGATATATGTTTGAAGCCGTATTCCTCATCATTGTCTGCCCAAATCACAAGGTCACCATATCCGGTAACAAAACTGCACAGACCATAATCGTCAGAATTTATTGTGGCCAATGGATAGAGTTCAGCATAATTATATAGGAGAAACCTGACATCTGCATTTTTTACAGCAATATCTGCTGTGTCGGTTACTTTGACATATATCTTCTTTGTAGCAGCGTATTCAGGAAGGGTGTTTAACTCAGCGAAACATTCATTTCGTCTGATAACAAGTTCATCACCTGAATAATTACCAAACGCTTTTGTATGAACAAGCATTGCCCTTCGGGCAGGTTCGGTAAACCAACCTCTGTCGAGTACCGGTTCAGGCTCACAGGCTCCCAGATAATACCATTGACCATCAATCCATACCTCAACCCAGGCATGATTATCATCAGTATGAGCCCATCGGGGTGTATATACCTGACGAGCAGGTATGCCTGCAGTTCTCATTGATGCTACAGTGAATGTTGATTCTTCACCGCATCGTCCTCTTGCTGATAGTATTGTTGCCAAAGGAGCAGATGTGCGTATATCTGAAGGCTGATATGCAACTTTCTCATGACACCAGTGATTAATTTCAAGTGCTGCATCATGAGCTGTCATACCCTTTACCCTTTCTTTTATCTCATCATAGTAAACGATTCTGAAACTATCAAGATTCTCATTATTCACCCTAGGTGGAAGAACGAAACTAAGAAAGAGTGATTCTGGCACCTCTCCCCACGGCATCTCCTTCCTGGCTTCCAGGGCCTTGTCAACACTCCTGAGAAGAAGAGTTACGTCAAAATCGGCAATATCATTTAAAGGCATATAGGCAACAAGAAACTGCAATGCCTCTTTTTTATGGATATCCGTCACATCATTTACAGCTTCAAAGAGGTCAGGGCACGACTCTCCATACTCTGCCTGTCTGCTATTATATTTATCCTCTACACTTTTCCTGTAGCTGCCATCTGTTATCAGATGATTTGGAGAGCATGAGGCAATAATAATGATGGTTATCAATAAAGTCGCCTGAAACATTTTCTTTTTCATTTCATTTAGATTTTATTTCAGACGTAAATATAACACCCATGTTCATTTTTTCATAAAGTAAAGCTCTGTTTGAAAAGAACATGAGGAAATAAAAGATCACACTATTTTAGATATGATCCGCAGCTGCTACGTATAATTAGCTCAGGAGGCATGTTTACCTGCCGTTTATATTTTCCCTTACCGCTATTTTTTATCTCCGACCAGAGGATATTGGCAGCCTTCAATGACATGCCGGACAATGGTCTACGAAGCCTGGTTATTGGAGTAGTAAGGAGGTCAAAGCCAATGCCGTCTTCCATTGAAACCACTGCAATATCCTGAGGTATCCTCACATTTCTGGCTTTCAATGAGGTGAAAAGCGGAAAAACCAGTTCAGAGTTAACAACAATTATAGCGTCAGTTCTGAATGGTGGTCTCAGATAGTTCTCCAGTTGTGAAAAATCAAATTTGTCACCGGCTTTAGGGTTTTTAACTGTTGCAAAGTGAACTTCAGAAAATCCCGCACTCTTTTTTGTTGCACTTTTAAGTTCATCTAAAATTTCTTTATCAGCAGAAAATGATGATTCACGGCTAATAATCAGAAGAGACTTATACCCCAGATTATTTAGATGTTCAGCCATTATGCCGGCTCCAGCCAGATAATCTGAACAGACAGTATTCAGACGCAGACGTTTAACAGATTTTTCAACCAGGACTATGGGATAATCATCCTTTGACAATGTTCTTACAACATGGTCATCAGCTGCTTCACCGACAAGTATCATACCACTGAAGAATTTTCTCAGAGAACTAATCAATCTACTGAATCTCAAATCATCCGGATCACGTGTAAAGACAGAAAATCCCAGACCTATACTTGCAAATGCCTTCTGCAGGAAAGGAGTAATTTCATATATAAACGGATCATTCATTGATGGTACAATCATACCAATCACTCCCGGCTTCTCTTCCACCACAGATGACTCACCTTTGGGTGAAACGTCATCAAAATAGCCCATTTGTCGTGCTACGGCTAATACTCTTTCCTGTGTTTCCCTCTTGATACCATGCTGATCAGCCTTGTTATTGAGTACTAATGACACTAAAGTACCAGAAAGGCCAAGTCTGGCAGCAATGTCTTTATTTTTTAACTTCTTCCCCATTTTAGAAACAATTTAGTACGTAAATTTAGATATAACTCATTACCTGAGTGATATTTTAGGGATCATTTTTTCACTTTTAGGCAAAAAAAAGGCTGCCTCGCAGCAGCCTTTAGATTTTAGAGCGACTATTTCCTGGGTTTGTAGCCGCTTTTCTTAGAAGCTTCTTCAAGTCGTTTCTGCCAGTTTGACTTCTTGACCGGCTTCTTCTTATTCTCTTCAATTCTCCTGAGTATCTCTTTTTCAGAAACAAATCGTTTTGAAATTTGTGTCTGAGCAATAGAGATAACGTTTGTAAGGAAATAGTAATAAGTCAGACCGGCTGAGAAGTTATTCAGCATAAACATAAACATCACCGGCATAACATATGTCATTGCTTTCATTCCTGGCATCTGCTCCTGCCCTGAAGAGGTATTGCTCATCTTCATTGAAATGATGGTTGCTGCAGTCATCAGAATAGTAAACAGACTTACATGATTACCATAATAAGGAATAGTAAAAGGAAGAGTCAGAATTGAATCATATGTTGAAAGGTCTGTTGCCCAGAGGAATGGCTGATGCCTCAACTCAATTGAAGTTGGGAAAAAGCGGAACATTGCGAAGAGGATAGGAAACTGAAGCAGCTGTGGCAAACAACCGCCCATAGGACTTACCCCGGCCTTCTTGTAGAGATCCATTGTCGCCTGTTGCTTCTTCATAGCATCTTCCTGCTTTGGGAATTTCTTGGCGATTTCATCAACCATAGGCTTCATGGCCTTCATTTTGGCCATAGAAATATATGACTTATGAGTCAGAGGGAAGAGTACCAGTTTAATAAGAATTGTCAGAATAAGAATAATTAATCCATAACTGGCAATGTGATTATCAAGAAGATTGAAAACCGGAATAATAACAAACTGACTTATCCACCTGATAATGTTACGACCTAGATATACCAACTCTTCCAAACCCATATCATATTTTTTCAGGGTTGTGAAATGGTTGGGACCAAAGTATATTTTCATTTTAACAGAAGGTGTCTGGCCCTGTATAACAGGAACACCTATTTCTGATTCATAATATCTGATCAGTTTAGATGTGGGATCTGTTTTTGTTGAAGATACTGTGGCATTCAGAAAATAGTCGTCAGCAATAAGAACAGTTGAAAAGAACTGGTCCTGATAAGCAATCCAGTCGAGCTTCATAAGATTTTTCGACTCGACACTTTTTCTCTGCCGGAAAGAAAGGCTTTCAACCTTATCGTTGTATACTTTATACTTCAGCCATGAATAATTCTCCTCATTGGTTCTTCCTTTCTCCTGCTGAGGGATGTACATTTTCCAGTCAAGAGTAATATTTGAGGAGTTTTTAGCAATAACATCATCGAGCCGGACAAATTGTGTTCCGAAATCGATCATATAATTATCAGGATATAAAGTATAAGTATATTCAACATATCCGCCCTGGCTTGAAGGGAGGCGCATCACAAGGCTCTCCGGTTTATCTCCGACTACAATATGTGCATTTTCAGAAGCGGGTGCAAAATACAGATTATTGGTCCGTATTGCCTTATTATCTGAGGTAAAGAAGTTGTAGCCGAATACAGTTGAATCACCACTGAAAAGGACTACAGGGAGTGAATCCCATGTTGTATAATTCTTTATCTCTGCTGAATAAATTCTTCCACCCCTGGCAGAGACAGATAGTCTGATCTTATTGTTCTCAATTGTATAGATTGAATCTTTCCCACAGCAGGCGATACTAAAAGCCCCGTATGCCAGAGAATCATTTCCCGAATACGGAACTATAGTCTTAGCTATGTCTTTAGCCGTTGTATCTGACGAAACAGCATTTTGGTCCTGTGGCTTTTCAACTCTGGGTGTAAGCTCTGCGATTCTGTTCAGGACATACTCGTCCTTAGGCTTGTAAGATAACGCTGAGAGATATGCATTGCGTGCCTCCGTCAGATTGCCATTGTTATAAAGGGAATCGGCATATTCCACCTCCTGTTTGAAGAATTTGTTTGTGCGGTTACCATTGTATGCCGCCGCACCCACGAAGACAAGAATAATTAAGATTATGCCAATAATTGAATTTCTGTCCATCCTTTTTTTCTTATAGTATTAATTATCTGAAATACATGCTTTGACAAACTCCACAAAAAGTGGATGAGGCCTCATCACTGTGCTTGAATACTCAGGATGAAACTGCACACCAACAAACCACTTATGTGCAGGTATTTCAACAATTTCAACGAGGTTTGACTGTGGGTTAATCCCTGTGGGAATCATACCGGCATTAATAAACTCGTTTAAATACTGATTATTAAATTCATATCTATGTCTGTGTCTCTCAGTTATTTCAGCATTGCCATAGGCAGTATATGCAAGAGAGTTTTTAGCAATCTCACATTTATATCCCCCCAGTCTCATTGTGCCGCCTTTATCTATCACGCTCTTCTGCTCCTCCATCAGGTCTATGACCGGGTGTTTTGCTTTCGGATTTATCTCTGTTGAGTGTGCTCCTTCAAGGTTAATTACATTACGGGCAAACTCTATAACAGCGCATTGCATTCCAAGGCATATTCCAAGAAAAGGAATATTGTTTACACGTGCATAGCCTGCAGTAAGCACTTTGCCCTCAATCCCTCTTGAACCAAATCCAGGAGCCACAAGAATACCATCAAACGGTTTCAGTATCTCCGAATAATTTGACTCGTTTATCTCTTCAGAATGAATATATGTAAGGTTAACAGAGGCCTCATTAGCAGCTCCGGCATGAATAAATGATTCAGCAATGGATTTATATGCATCAGGCAGTTCAACATACTTTCCTACAAGTGCAATATTAACCTCATGTTTGGGGTTCTTGAGCTTCAGCAGAAAGTCTTTCCATTTATTCAGGTTAGGCTCGTTGTCGCTTGAGAGGTTCAGTTTCCTCAATATGGTGCTGTCAAGCTTCTGATCATGCATTCTGATGGGAACCTCATAAATTGTTGAGACATCAACTGATTCCACAACAGCATCTTCCTCAACGTTACAGAAGAGAGCTACTTTCTTTCTGATATCTGTTGTAAGATCTTTCTCCGTCCTCAGGACAAGAATGTCAGGTTGTATCCCCTCTTCCAGCAGCATTTTCACAGAGTGCTGAGTGGGTTTAGTCTTTAACTCTCCCGAGGCTGAGAGATACGGGACAAGCGTAAGATGTATCACAATACAGTTTTTAGGTCCCAGTTCCCATCTTAGCTGGCGCACTGACTCTATGTATGGAAGTGACTCAATATCACCTACCGTACCACCTATCTCTGTTATTACAATATCATATTTACCATCAGATCCTACAAGCTTAATGCATCGCTTTATCTCATCAGTTATATGAGGGATAACCTGAACGGTTTTTCCCAGGTAGTCACCGCGGCGCTCCTTATTAATAACTGATTGATATATACGTCCGGTAGTGACATTATTTGCCTGCGTGGTATGAACATTAAGAAAACGTTCATAGTGACCAAGGTCAAGATCCGTTTCGGCTCCGTCAATAGTGACAAAGCACTCACCATGTTCATAAGGATTCAGGGTTCCGGGATCTACATTAATGTATGGATCGAGCTTCTGTATTGTGACACTATAACCCCGGGCCTGTAAAAGTTTCGCTACCGAGGATGAAATAATTCCTTTACCCAGTGAGGAAGTAACTCCTCCTGTCACAAAAATATATTTTACTTCAGCCAAAATGATAATTTTTTATAAAAAGAGACTACTCGTCTTCGAGCATTGTTTTATCAATAACCTTCACCTTCTCCTCCAGCATCTTGATAGCCTTTTTGGCTTCAGCAATTTTCTCCTCTACCTCTTTAATCATTGTGTCAGCATTGCTTGATTTGGCGAAGAACCCAATATTATTTTCCCATAAGACAATATCACTTTCAAGTTGTTTTATCTTACTGAAATACTTTTCCCTCTCATTTCTCACCTTACGTGCAGCACGTGGGTTTGTCATTGCACTGTCAACCTTGCTTCTGAACCTGAGTATATTCTTATCCTCATCATCAATTTTGAGTTTGTCAAATTGCCTGTTGAGTGCTTCTTTATATTTTCTCTGAACCTCTTCCTTTTTATTCAGAGGCACATAACCTATCTCGGCCCATCGTTTCTGAAGATCTTTCAGAAATTCAAAACCAGCCTTCATATCATCACCTGAATCATATTCCTCAAGTTCTGTAATGATATTCAGTTTAGCTGTAAGATTATCCTCATAAGAGTTGTTCCGGCCGGCAAAGAACTCTGACTTTCTTGAGAAGAAAGTATCACAAGCCTTACGGAAGCGTTTCCATATCTTTTCTGAATATTTTTTAGGCACAGGTCCTATCTCTTTCCACTCTTTCTGAAGTCTGATAAGTGTATCTGTTGCCTCTTTCCATTCAGTACTTTCCTGAAGAGTCTCAGCCTGTATGCACAGATCTGTCTTCAGCTGAAGATTTTTCATCTGTACCTCTTTGCTTTCTGCAAAAAACGCACGCTTCTTCTCAAAGAACCTGTCACAGGCAGCTCTGAATCGTTGATAAATCTTATTATTATACTTTTTAGGTGCAAAACCCAGGGTACGCCATAACTTCTGACATTCAAGGATCTCGTCAGATTTTTCCTTGAAATCGTTAAATGTTAATACCTCACTGCCTGCTATCTCCTCAACTCTCTCACAAAGAGCTGTCTTAGCATCGAGATTCCTCTTCTGCTCATCCTTCTGTTTCTCAAAGAACTCATGATGTCTTTTATTGACTTTAGAGGTTGCCTCACGGAAGCGTTCCCATACATCATTCTTTGACTCATGTGGCACAGGACCTATCTCACGCCATTGATTATGATAATCCTGTAATGTTTTGAAGGCATTAACCGGGTTTGGCTCCATGAACAGTTCTTCAGCCTTCTCACATAACTCAATTTTCGACTCCAGATTCTTCTTCAGGTCAAGATCCCTTAACTCCCTGTTGATCTTAATATAATCATAGAAGACCTCTACACTATGGTGATAGCTCTCCCACATATCTTTCAGAGCTGATTGAGGAACAATTCCTGTCAGACGCCATTCATTCTGAAGATTCCTGAACTCCTGAAAGGTCTTGTTAATTGATTCCTCACGGTTTACCAGCTCCTTAATCCTTTCAATTATGTCCTGTTTCTTCTTCAGGTTCTCAACCTTCTCACTCTCTTGTATACGGTTATAGTCGCTCTTTTTTATCCTGAATACCTCAAGTGCTGCTTTGAGCTCATTCTCCAGATCATCAGGTTCTGCAACAAATTCTTCTATGGCACCACCATCCTTCACAAACTTCTGCCTCTGCTCATTATACTCAAGCTTGGTCTTTTTATAGTACACCTCCTTGATCCGGTTGATATCTTCCGATATTTCAGCCGGTGGTCTGTTTTCTACAATAAGAACAAGAGTGTCAACCAGCTCTTTGCGTGTGTAACCTGAGTAGTCAACCGGAGGAAGAACTATATCATCATAATTTATCAGTTCCGATCCATCCTCCTGTTCAGCATCTTCGGCTGAATTTACTTCTTCAGCTGCTTCCTCCTGAACCACTACACCTTCTGTTGAAGCATCAGTATCATCCGATTCAGGAACTATCTCAGGCCCCTCTTCTAATGTATCCTGTACATCGTCAGTATCGGTCTTGACTTCTGTATTTAAATCAAGATTGACAGGCGCAGTATCGTTGTTATCTTCAACAGCGTTTTTGGCTTCTTCACCCATAGATTCGATCGTTTTTCCTTCCGAATCGAATTGTTCTTCACGAACAGAGTTTACCGGATCATTGGTACTCATGTTTAATCCTTTTTAGATCAGTGCATTATAAAAGAAACAAAGATTTATTCTCTCTCCTCATTTCAGACCACGAAAATAATGGTTTTATTATTAAAACTCAAACAATGATCGCACTTTATGATCTTTAGTACACGTTTATGTTATCATTTATGATAATTTTGAATTTTAAATATCACAGAACATGGAAAGCAAAGATATCTTTATTCTGATAGCAGTTTTTTCAATTCTTGCATTCAGACTTTA